>NZ_JAINEZ010000069.1:0-29416 GCF_019873065.1 Sphingobium sp. PNB | reverse complement strand
GCGTGAGACCGGGGGGGCGCGTGAGACCGGCGGGGCGCGTGAAACCGGGGGCGCGCGCGAGACCGTGGGAGGGGCGGCCTGATGCCCTGGACCCGCGACGAGATGGCGGCCCGCGCCGCGAAGGAACTGCGCGACGGTTATTATGTGAACCTGGGCATCGGCATTCCGACGCTGGTGGCGAACCATGTGCCCCGGGGGGTGAACGTCACGCTGCAGAGCGAGAACGGCATGCTGGGCATCGGCCCCTTTCCCCATGAGGGGGAGGCGGACCCGGACCTGATCAACGCCGGCAAGCAGACGATCACCGCGCTGCCGACCAGCAGCTTCTTCTCCTCCGCGGACAGTTTCGCGATGATCCGGGGCGGGCATATCGACATGGCCGTGCTGGGCGCGATGGAGGTGGCGGCGAACGGCGACCTCGCCAACTGGACCATCCCCGGCAAGATGGTGAAGGGCATGGGCGGCGCGATGGACCTGGTCGCGGGCGTCAAGCGCGTGGTCGTGGTGATGGACCACAGATCGAAGGACGGCAGCCCGAAGATATTGGAGTGCTGCACCCTGCCGCTGACCGGCAGGGGCGTGGTCGACCTGATCGTCACCGATCTGGGCGTGATCGCGGTGGACCGCAGGGCAGGCGGGCTGAGGCTGGTCGAAACGGCGCCGGGCGTCACCGTGCAGGAGATCGCGGCGGGCACCGGCGCGCCGATCGACGTCGCCGGCGTGGCCGTCGCCGCATGAGCGAGGCCTTCCTCTGCGATGCGGTGCGCACCCCCATCGGCCGCTATGGCGGAAGCCTGGCGGGCGTCCGCGCCGACGATCTCGCCGCCATCCCGTTGCGCGCGCTGATCGGGCGGAGCGGCGTCGATCCCGCCGCCGTCGACGACGTGATCCTGGGCTGCGCCAACCAGGCGGGGGAGGACAACCGCAATGTCGCGCGCATGGCCGCGCTGCTCGCGGGGTTGCCCGACAGCGTCGGCGGATCGACGGTCAACCGGCTCTGCGCGTCCGGACTGGACGCCGTGGGCTCCGCCGCGCGGGCCATCCGCGCGGGCGACGCCGAACTGATGATCGCGGGCGGGGTGGAGAGCATGAGCCGCGCCCCCTTCGTCATGCCCAAGCCGGAGAGCGCCTATTCGCGCAGCAATGCGATCCATGACACCACCATCGGCTGGCGCTTCGTCAATCCCCGGATGAAGGCGCTCTACGGCGTCGATTCCATGCCTGAGACGGGCGAGAATGTGGCGGCCGATTTCGGCATATCGCGCGCCGATCAGGACGCCTTCGCCCTGCGCAGCCAGCAGGCGGCCGCCGCTGCGCAGGCATCGGGCTATTTCGCCGAGGAGATCGTGCCGGTCGCCGTCGCGGACCGCAAGGGTCGCGAAACCGCGGTCGACGCGGACGAACATCCCCGCCCGGACACGACGATGGGGATGCTGGCGGCGCTGAAGCCGGTGGTGCGGCCGGACGGCACGGTGACGGCGGGCAACGCATCGGGAGTCAATGACGGCGCGGCGGCGATGATCGTCGCCAGCGAGGCGGCGGCGAAGACCCATGGACTGACGCCCCGCGCCCGCATCCTGGGCATGGCGAGCGCCGGCGTGCCGCCGCGCGTCATGGGCATCGGGCCGGTGCCGGCCACGAGGAAGCTGATGGCGCGGCTGGGCCTGTCCATCGACCGGTTCGACGCCATCGAGCTGAACGAGGCATTCGCCAGCCAGAGCCTGGCGGTGTTGCGCGGGCTGGGCCTTGCCGACGACGACCCGCGCGTCAACGCCCATGGCGGGGCGATCGCCCTGGGCCATCCGCTGGGCATGTCGGGCGCGCGCATCGCGATGACGCTGGTGCATCGTCTGGAACGGACGGGCGGCAGGCTTGGCCTAGCGACGCTGTGCATCGGCGTCGGCCAGGGGCTGGCGCTGGCGGTGGAGCGGGTCTGATGGAGAAGCGGTTCGTCACGACCGGCGACGGATGCCGCATCGCATGGCGGATGGACGGACCGGAGGATGCGCCCGTCCTGCTGCTGTCCAATTCGCTGGGCACCGGGCTGGAGATGTGGACGCCGCAGATGGCGGCATGGACGCGGGCCTTCCGCGTGCTGCGCTACGACCAGCGCGGCCATGGCGCGTCGGATGCGCCGGCGGGCGGCTATTCCATCGACCGGCTGGGGCGGGACGCGATCGAGCTGCTCGATGCGTTGCGGATCGACGCGGTGGATTTTTGCGGCCTGTCGCTGGGCGGGATGGTCGGGCAATGGCTGGGCATAAGGGAGCCGCGCAGGCTGCGGCGGCTGGTGCTGGCCAACACGTCGAGCTTCATGGGGCCGCCCGCCGCCTGGGACGCGCGGATCGCGCTGGTGCGCGAGCGGGGCATGGCGCCGTTGGCGGAGGCTTCGGTCGAGCGCTGGTTCACCGCGGCCTTCGCCGCGCGCGGCGGGGACGCCATCGCGCCTGTCGCCGCGATGCTGCAGGCGACCGATCCGCAGGGCTATGCCGGCTGCTGCGCGGCGATCCGCGACATGGACATGCGGCGGACGGTGACGCTGATCGAGGCGCCGACGCTCGTGATCGGGGGCACGAAGGACCCGGCCACCCCGCCGCCGCACAGCGAGGCGCTGGGCCGGTCGATAGCGGGGGCGCGGCTGACGATGCTGGAGGCGGCGCATCTCGCCAATGTCGAGCAGCCCCAGGCCTTTGCAGAGGCGGTGACGGCGTTTCTTGGCTGAGCCGAAGTCCGTCCTGCCTGGACGGCGTCCTGCTTCACCGAGGGGTCGGTCCTAACGACGGGTCAGGCGGCGGCGGTTCTTGCCCACGGCCTTGCGATAATGGGCGGTGGAAGCGTGCATGACGGAAAGCGGCGTCGCGCCGAGCGCGCCGGTCATCGCCTTCCACTGCAGCAGGGCGGCGGCTTCGATCTTCTCCGCCACCATCTTCTGCGCCTCCAGCGCCGCTGCCGGATTGCCGGCCAACAGCCGGGGCAGGCGAAGGCCGATCACCATCGCCGCCTCCAGGCCGAGGCTCCAATAGCCCAGCGCCACGCTCATCGGGTCCACCTGCTGCATGTCGATTGTCTCCATTGCCTTCCGGCGATGACGCCCGAGTCCTTAAAGTCGATCCCTGCGATAGCGCAATGGTGCGCGCTGTCACCCTTCTTCCGCCGGGCGGCGGCCGGTTCCTGATCCATGTAAGGCGGTTTTCGAGGAACCCGCCTCCGATCCCATGGGTTTTCCGGGCAAGCTTCGATGCGCGGGCATTGCGGCATCACAGGACGGGAGAGTGAAGCAATCGTGGCGACATCGTTCGAAGACAGGGTGGCGCGGGGCGCATGGGGCGCCGCCGAGGGCCGCGGTCCGGAATATCTGGCTCTCGCCTTTCGGGAGTTCTTCAGGAATCCGATGGCGGTCGGCTCCGCCTTTCCCGCTTCGCGCTATCTGGTCGAGCGCATGCTGTCCCCCATCGACTGGGGCCGGATGGATTGCGTGGTCGAATATGGGCCGGGCACGGGCATTTTCACCCGCGCCCTGCTGGACCGGCTGCCGGGCCATGCGCGGTTGCTGGCCATCGACACCAGCGCGGGCTTCATCGATCATCTGCGCGAGGCGACGCCCGACAGGCGGCTGATCGCCGTTACCGGTTCCGCCGATGCCGTGCGCGCCATCATGGCCGATCATGGGCTGGACGAGGCGGATTGCATCCTGTCGGGCCTGCCCTTCTCCACTCTGGCGCCGGACCGGGCGGAGCGGCTGATGGAGGCGAGCGCGCGGGCGCTGGCGCCGGATGGACGGTTCCTCGCCTATCAGATGCGGAAGGCCGTGCAGCCCCTGCTGGAGCGGCGGTTCGAGACGGTCCAGACGGGTTTCGAATGGCGCAATGTGCCGCCATGCCATCTTTACTGGGCGGCGCGTCCGTTCAGGGGATAATGGGCGGGACACCCGCCTGCGGGAGAGGGGGAATTCCGGCCCCCTCCCGCCATTTCGTCCTTTTGCGGCGGGGACTTCAGTTGCCGGTGGGGGCCAGGTCGGCGATCAGGTCCAGCACCTGGCGCGCATGGTCCTTCCGGCAGATGAGCAGGTCCGGCAGATAGACGTCCTCCCGGTTGTAGACGAGCGGCGATCCGTCGAGGCGGCTGCAATGGAGGCCATGGGCGAGGGCGACGGCGACCGGGGCGCAGCTGTCCCATTCATATTGGCCGCCCGAATGGAGATAGATGTCGGCCTGTCCCAGGATCACCGCCATCGCCTTTGCGCCCGCGCTGCCCATGGGGACGAGTTCGGCGTCCAGCCTTTCCGCGACGGCGACCGCTTCGGCGGCGGGGCGGGTGCGGCTGATCACCATGCGCAGCTTTTCCGGTGCGGGCGGAATGGGGCGGGGCTGGTCGGTGCGCAGCACGATGCCGCCGTCGAGGCCGGGCAGCGCCACCGCGCCCACCGTCGCCGCGCCGTCCACCGACAGGCCGACATGCACCGCCCAGTCGGCGCGTTCCTCCCCATATTCGCGCGTGCCGTCGACCGGATCGACGATCCAGACGCGCGACTTGCCGAGGCGGGAGCCGTCGCACTTCATCTCCTCCGACAGCAGGCCATCCTCCGGGCGCTGTTCGCGCAGGGCATGGACCAGGAACTGGTTGGCGGTCTGGTCGCCCGCCTTGCCCAGCGCCCCGGCGCTGAACAGGCCGCTGTCGCGCACCGTGAGCAGCAGGCGCCCCGCAATGTCGGCCAGATGGGCGGCGAGATCGGCGTCGGTCATGCTCATGGGATCAGCCTCGCGATGATGGCTTCGGCCGCTTCTTCGGCGGTCATGGCGGTGGTGTCGATCCGGATTTCCGGATTTTCGGGCGCTTCATAGGGGCTGTCGATGCCAGTGAAATTCTTGAGCTCGCCGGACCGCGCCTTGCGGTAGAGGCCCTTGACGTCGCGCGCCTCCGCATCGGCGAGGGGGGTGTCGATATGCACTTCGATGAACTCGCCCGGCTTCATCATCTGGCGCACCATCTCGCGTTCAGCGCGGAAGGGCGAGATGAAGGCGGTGATGACGATCAGGCCGGCGTCGGTCATGAGCTTCGCCACCTCGCCCACGCGGCGGATATTCTCCACCCGGTCGGCGTCGGTGAAGCCCAGATCCTTGTTCAGCCCATGGCGGACATTGTCGCCGTCGAGCAGGAAGGTGTGGCGGTTCATCCGCGCCAGCTTCTTTTCGACAAGGTTGGCGATGGTCGACTTGCCCGCCCCCGAAAGCCCGGTGAACCACAGCACGGCGGGCTTCTGGTTTTTGAGGCCCGCGTGGAATTCGCGGGTGACGTCGGTCGCCTGCCAATGGACGTTCTGCGCGCGGCGAAGCGAGAAGTGCAGCATGCCTGCCGCCACGGTGGCGTTGGTGATCTTGTCGATCAGGATGAAGCCGCCCAAGGTCCGGTTCGTCTCATAGGGTTCGAACACGATCTGGCGGTCGGTGGACAGGTTGGCGACGCCGATGGCGTTCAGCTCCAGCGTCTTGGCCGCCAGATGCTCCATCGTGTTGACGTTGACCTGATATTTGGGCTGCTGGATCGTGGCGGTGACGGTCTGCGTGCCGATCTTCAGCCAATAGGGGCGGCCGGGCAGCATTTCCTCATCCGCCATCCAGACGATGGTCGCCTCGAACTGGTCGGCGGCCTGGGGCGGGTTGTCGGACGCCGCGATCACGTCGCCGCGCGAGCAGTCGACCTCATCTGTGAAGCAGAGCGTGACGGACTGGCCGGCGACGGCTTCGTCAAGGTCGCTATCCAGCGTCACGATGCGGCTGACGGTGCTGGTCTTGCCCGACGGCAGGACGCGGATGGCGTCGCCCTTGCGTATCGTGCCGGTGGCGATCTGGCCGGAAAAGCCGCGGAAGTCGAGATTGGGGCGGTTGACCCACTGCACCGCCATGCGGAACGGCTTGAGCTGGTCGGAGACCTGATCGACCTCGACCGTTTCCAGATGCTCGATCAGCGCGGGCCCCTTGTACCAGGGGGTGTTTGCCGACGGGCCGGTGATATTGTCGCCCTTGAAGCCGGAAATGGGCATGGCCGTGAAGGCCTTGATGCCGATGCTATGGGCGAAATCGGTATAATCCTTGACGATGCCGTCATAGACCGCCTGGTCATAGTCGACCAGGTCCATCTTGTTGATGGCGAGGACGATGTTCCTGATGCCAATGAGGTGCGCCAGATAGCTGTGGCGGCGGGTCTGCGTCAGCACGCCCTTGCGCGCGTCGATCAGGATGACGGCAAGGTCGGCGGTGGACGCGCCCGTCACCATGTTGCGGGTGTACTGCTCATGGCCGGGCGTGTCGGCGACGATGAACTTGCGCTTTTCGGTGGCGAAGAAGCGATAGGCGACGTCGATGGTGATGCCCTGTTCCCGCTCTGCGGCGAGGCCGTCGACGAGGAGAGCGAAGTCGATCTCCTGCCCCTGGGTGCCGACGCGCTTGCTGTCCGCTTCGAGGGCGGCGAGCTGATCCTCGAAGATCATCTTGCTGTCGTAGAGCAGGCGGCCGATCAGCGTCGACTTGCCGTCGTCCACCGACCCGCAGGTGATGAAGCGCAGCATCGTCTTGTGCTGGTGCACCTCCAGATACTGGTCGATGTCCTCCGCGATGAGGGCGTCGGTCTTGTAGATGGGGTCGTCGAGCGTGTCGGTCATGTCATCTGTCCCGTCATGCCAGCGGAGGCTGGCATCTGGTTGATCTGGGTCGAAGGGTCGGTCTGCGAGAGGGTCTGCCATGGGGCCTGAGATCCCAGCGTTCGCTGGGATGACGGCTTGGGGTGGCGGCTCGTCAAAAATACCCCTCCTGCTTCTTCTTCTCCATGCCCGCGCCGCCTGCGTCCTTGTCGATGGCGCGGCCCTGCCGTTCCGATGTGGTGGTGAGCAGCGTTTCCTGGATGACCTCCGGCAAGGTCTTCGCCTCGCTCTCGACCGCGCCGGTCAGCGGGTAGCAGCCCAGCGTGCGGAAGCGGATCGAGCGCATCACCGGCTCCTCGCCCGGTTTCAGCGGGAAGCGTTCGTCATCGACCATCAGCAGCATGCCGTCGCGCTCCACCGTCGGGCGTTCCTCCGCGAAATAGAGCGGCACGATGGGGACGTCGTTCAGGTGGATATATTGCCAGATGTCCAGCTCGGTCCAGTTGCTGATCGGGAAGACGCGGATGCTCTCGCCCTTGTTCTTGCGGGCGTTGTAGAGGTTCCACAGTTCCGGCCGCTGGTTCTTGGGGTCCCAGCCGTGCGAGGCGGTGCGGAAGGAGAAGATGCGTTCCTTCGCCCGGCTCTTTTCCTCGTCGCGGCGGGCGCCGCCGAAGGCCGCGTCGAAGCCGTAGAGGTTGAGCGCCTGCTTCAGCCCCTCCGTCTTCCACATGTCGGTGTGCAGCGGGCCGTGGTCGAACGGGTTGATGCCGCGTTCCTGCGCTTCGGGATTTTGATAGACGAGCAGTTCCATGCCCGATTCCCGCGCCATGCGGTCGCGCAGCTCGTACATCGCCCTGAATTTCCAGGTGGTGTCGACGTGCAGCAGCGGGAAGGGCGGCGGCGAGGGGTAGAAGGCCTTGCGCGCCAGATGCAGCATCACGGCCGAGTCCTTGCCCACGCTGTACAGCATCACCGGCTTTTCGGCCTCCGCCACCACTTCGCGCAGGATATGGATGCTTTCCGCCTCCAGACGCTCCAGATGCGTCAGCCTTTTCGAATCGATCATGTTCACCGCCTTGTTTCGTGACAGCCTGATGGCAGAAGTGGCGAAGCTCTGGACCTCCCATATGGGAGGATATACATATTAGCCATGCGACTGGACGACGGCGGATTATTGGCGGCTCTCCATGAGGGTATGTTCGAGCAACCCCTTTGGCACGGGTTCCTCGACAGGCTGCGCGCGCGGTCGGGGGCCGCCTATGCCAGCCTGGCCTTCCGCCCGGTGGATGAGGAGCGGATCGTCGAACTCTATGCCGGGCCGCCGACGCCGCTGCATCTCGACCGGCTGTTCAACCAGAAATATGGGCGCGATCCGTTGCCCTATCGGCGGATGCGGGAGGCGCGGGTCTATACGCTGGACGAACTGCTCGACCCCGGCGACAGGGTGCAGCAAGGCTATCGCGCCGAATTTCTGGAGCCGCTGGGCATCACCAACATGCGTTCGGTCCGCGTCACCGAGCCGAGCGGCATGGACGCCTGGCTGAGCTGCGCGGGGGGGCGGGAAGTGGGGTCGGGCGTCGGCGCGCTGCTGACCGCGCTGGTGCCGCATCTGCGCATCGCGCTGCGCAGCTTCGTCGCCTTCGAGCGGGAGAAGTTCCGTTCCTCGGTCAATTCGGAGGCGTTCGGGCGGCTCAATTTCGGCTGGCTGACGCTGGACGCCCAGTGCCGCATCGTCGACATGACGCCGCATCTGGAGCAGCTTTTCCAGCGGTCGCGGCTGTTGCGCCGGGGGCGTTATGACCGGCTGACGCCGGCTTCCCCGGCGGTCGACCGGGAACTGACCGCCTTGGTCAAGAGCTTCGCGGCGGATCGGGACGCGCGGCCGAGGGCGATCAACCTGAGCCGCGATCCGTTGATGGACATGCTGGTGCGGCCGATCCAGGACCGGTCGCTGTCCGCCCAGTCTGCGCCTGTCGCCATCGCCTATATCAGCGGGGACCGCTGGTCGCAGGCGGACCGGTGCGACCAGCTGGTCGACCTGTTCGGCCTGTCGCCCAGCGAGGCGCGGCTGGCCTGGGCCATTGCGCAGGGCATGTCGATCAGCGAGGCGGCCGCCGATCTGGGGCTGACGGTGGAGACGGCGCGGAATTATTCGAAGAAGATCTACGCCAAGACCGGAGCGCGGGGGCAGGCGGAACTGGTGCGCTATATTCTGACGAGCGTGCTGGCCCTGGCCTGATGGGGTTTGGCGGTGCGGGCGGTTGCCGTTAAGCGCAAGGTGCTCCTGCCTGCGCAGGAGCACGTGGTCGTGTCACCGGCAGGTTTCGCTGCGGATTTTCTTCCGGTCGCAGGGGATGACATGGCAGGGGGCGTTCTTGTCGTCCGGGGTGGCGGGCTTGCGCTGCCAGGGGGGCGTCCAGCCCGGCGGCGCGGAGCCGCAATACCAGCGGTTCGGCATGGCGGCGGCGGGCGCATGGACTGTCGTCAGCGGGATGACGGCCAGCAGGGCCAGCGCGCTAGACCGCATGGCTGAAGCGCTTTTCCGCCGGTTCCAGCCAGGCGTCGAAGCAGGCGGCGATGCTGCGCGCATAGGGCAGCGCGTCCCGCGTCAGCGCCACCCGGCCTTCGCTGACGCGGACAAGGCCCAGTTCCTCGAAGCGGCTGAAATCGGGCATGGGATGAGCGGTGCCGACATGCGCCTCGCCCTGGCAGAGCAGGGCCTCGATGATGCGGCCGCGGCGGCGGTCCTCCGGCGTGCGCGGCGTGCCGCGGGTGGCGGATAATCGGCCCGCATCGGCCAGTTCGCGCCAGGGACCGGCCTGTTTCTCATTCTGGACGATGAGGTCGGGGAATTGGCTGATCGCGCTGGCGCCCAGACCCAGCAATATCTCCGCCGGGTCGTCGGTGAAGCCCTGGAAATTGCGGCGCAGCGTGCCTAGGCGGGCGGCGCGGGCCATGCCGTCTTCGGGCAGGGCGAAATGGTCGAAGCCGATGGGTACATAGCCCGCGCCGGTCAGCGTCCCATGGCCCTGCGCCGCCATGGCGAAGCGGGTGGCGAGATCGGGCAGGTCGCTGGCGTCGATGCGGCGCTGGCGGGGCAGCAGCCGGGGCATATGGGCATAGCCGAACAGGGCGATGCGGGCGGGCCGCAGGGCGATGGCGGCCTCCAGCGTGGCGGCGAGGTCATCCGGCGTCTGGCCGGGCAGGCCGTACATCAGGTCGAAACCCGTCGCGATGCCGGCGGCGCGAAGCCGGTCGACGGCGCGCTCCACCATGTCGAGCGGCTGGATGCGGCCGATCCGCGCCTGGACATGCGGGGTGAAGGTCTGGACGCCGAGGTTCGCCCGGTCGACGCCCATGGCGGCCATGGTCGCGATCCATGGCCCATCGAGGCGGCGGGGATCGAGTTCGACCGACAGTTCGGCATGATGCGCATCGAAGCAGAGCAGCAGTTGCTGGAGCAGCCGGACGAAATCGACCAGCGGCAGGCTGTTGGGGCTGCCGCCGCCGAAGGCGATGCGCTGCACCCGGCCCTTGCCGTTCAGCCGGGCGGCGACGGTCGCAATCTCCCGCTCCAGCGATTCGACATAGGCGGTGAGGCGCTGGACGCGGTTCGCCGCGCCCGTGTTGCAGCCGCAATACCAGCATATGTCGTGGCAATAGGGGATGTGGACGTAGAGGGAGAGCGGGTCGTTCCTTTCCACCCCGTCCAGCCGGGCGGCAAGCTCCGCCGCGCCGACATCGCCGTTGAACTGCGCGGCGGTGGGATAGCTGGTGTAGCGCGGCACGGGCCGGGCGAGCAGGTCGGGATGGTAGGTCCACATCATTTCCACTCAGGAACGCGCCGAATATCTGCCAAAAGCCACGGATTTCCGCAGCATTCGGCTTGTTGCCGCGCTCTGTTCGCCAGCGCAGGGGATTTCGCGGCACGATGCGCGATGAACATGGCGATAGCTCCGTCGAAGAGATGTCTGACGCTTCAGCTGGTGTCGGTCACAAGCGTTGAAAGCCATGTAGCCGAATGATCGCCAGCGCGTCTTGATGTGCCTCAAAATCAACGGCGATACTCTGGGAAGCCTTCGTTTATGGATGGTGCGCGGCGGTCGGCATCACGCAGGGCAGGGACGTAGGTCCTACCTGACTATCGATCGGCGAATTCCACGGCAAAGGTGGACGGTGAAGTTGCGGCGCATGATCTGGAAAAAAAAGGGCGGAACGGCCATCGCCGTCCCGCCCGATCCGCCGGGGGCATTGGAGGGGTAGGGCGGCGTGCAGTCCGCCCCGCCCCCGGAAGGGTGGCGTCAATATTTCACGCGGACGCTCGCACCGTAGAACTTGTCATCGATGCGGATGTCGTGCGGGAAGGCCGGCGAGTCGAAATAGCTGTAATATTTGCCGCCGTTCACATTCACGCCGTCCACCGTCACGGTGATGTTCGGCGTCACGTCATAGCCGACCGAGAAGTCGAGGCGGCCATTGGATTTGACCTTGTTGAACTGGCTGTCGTAATCCGGGCTGGTAAGGGTGCCGGCGCCGAACAGCGACTCGTTGTAACCCGAGCGCCATGTATAGACGACGCGCGCGGTGATGCCGTACTTCTCGTAGAGCGCACCGGCGGTGTAGCTATATTTGGAGACGCCGAGCAGTTCCTTGCCTTCCAGCGGATCGCCGGGGGTCGTCACCTCGCTGTCAGCGAGGGTGAAGGTGCCCATCACGCCCAGGCCATCGAAACCTTCCGGCAGGAAGTCGAAGAAGGCCTGGCCCGCGACTTCGATGCCCTTGAGCTTGGAGGACCCGAGGTTGCGCGGTTGGGTGATCAGGTAGGTCTGGCCGTTGATGACCTGCACCGAGTTGGAGGGCGCGACGCGATCCTTCAGCTTGCGGTAATAGCCGGCGACCGAGACATAGCTTGACCGGCCGAAATAATATTCGGCGGTGACGTCGAAATTGTCGGACATCTGCGCCTTGAGGTCCGGGTTGCCGCCCGAACCGGCCAGCCTGACGTTCGGGTTGCCACCGGGAGCCGCCAGCGACAGGCCGGGGTTGAGGTCGCCAAAGGTCGGCCGCGCGACGGTCTTGGCGTAGCTCGCGCGGAACTGCAGGTTCGGCGTGGCGCGGAAGCGGATGCTGGCGTTCGGAAGGGCGTAGAAGTCACGGGTGCCCCGGCTGATCGGATTGAACAGGTCGGTATTGTTCGGACCCGCGCCGATCACGCGCGAGGTGCCGTCCAGCGTGCGCTTGGTGTCGACCAGGCGAACGCCGACCAGGCCGTCGATCAACGAGGACCCGCCGAGGTCGATCTGATACTTGCCCTGAATGTAGGCCGCCCAGGTCTTCTCGGCCGCTTCATAGTTGCGCGTGGGGTCCCAGGCGGGATCGCCGGCGGGGGCGCCATAGAGTGCGCGCAGGTCATCCGTGTTGCTGAGCAGATAGTCCGGGTTCGGCGTGTACCAGTGGGCCCCGTTGTTGATGTACGGGATCGAGTCCGGCGAAAGCACCATGAAGTCCGACGGCAGGCCCACCGAGGAGACCAGCGTGGCGCGGTTCGCCCCAGGGAAGTTCGGACCGCCCGCAACCGCGCGGAACGTTCCGGTGCGGTCGGAATAGCGCAGGCCGACCTGGAACTGGCGCAGGAAATTGCTTTCGATGTCGAAGGCCGAGTCGAGCTTGAACGCATATTGGCGGCTGTTCGACTTGCTCAGATCCTGGAACAGCGAGTTCGCGAAGACGAAGCCGTCGGGATTGCCGAGCGGATCGCCCTGCATGACGGTGGTGCCGTGGCCGCCGTCATTGACGATGATGTCCACCGACGCGCCATGCTTGGCGGTGTCGACGATGATCGTGCGGTTCGCGTTCTTCGACTGGATGTAGCTGCCGTCGAAGACCAGATGCACCGTGTCGCTGTCCCATTTGAGACCGCCGCCGAACACATATTGGTCGGTGCGCTGCTTCTTCGCCTGGGTGCTGGTGAGCACGTCCACGCCGTTGAACGTGGCCGACTTGCCAATGCAAAGATTTTCGATCCGGTTATTGGGATTGTCTGCATCGGTCGTCGGAAAGCCTCCGGCATCGACCAGCCCGGAAAAGCAATCATTGCCTGCGACCGCATTGGTGATCGAACTGCCCGCAAACAGGTCCGAGAAGATGAAGTTCGTCGCGAAGGTCGAGCGATAGCCGGTGTAGAGGCCATCGAGATAGAATTGCAGTTCCGGCGTGATCTGCCACTGGAAGGCGGCGTTGACCTGCGGGCGGGTGTTGTGGCCGGTATCGGTCAGGCCGCCGACGCAGGTGGGCAGGACGATGTTCGCGGCGCCCGCCGGGCCATGGTTGCTCGACCGCGGATCGCAGTTGAAGGAGATCGGGCGGCTGAAATTGTTGCGCCCATAGGAAACGTCGACCAGCAGGCCCATTTCGCCGTCGCCCGCATCCCAGCGGTTCGAGACGAGAAGACCGCCGGTATAGCTGGTCTCGCCGGAAATGTCGCCGCGATAGACGCGGCCGTTGGCGGCGACCGTGAAGCCCTTGCTGAAATTGAAGGGCTTCTGCAGCTTCATGTCGATGACGCCCGCGACGCCGCCTTCGATCAGATTGGCGGAGTTCGACTTGTAGACGTCGATGCCGCCGATCGCTTCGGCGGGCAGGTCCTGGAACGAGAAGCCACGGCCGACGCCGGTGAAGATCTCCCGCCCGTCCAGCGTGGTCAATATGTCCCCGATGCCGCGAATGATCGGATTCTGGATTTCGTTGTTGAAGCCGTTCTGCACCTGCACGCCCGCGATGCGCTGAAGCGCGGAGGCGACCGAGGTGTCGGGCAGCTTGCCGATGTCCTCCGCCACGATCGAGTCGACGACGAGGTCGGAATTCCTCTTCACATTGCGCGCGGCTTCAAGGCTGGCGCGTTGGCCGGTGACGATGATGTCGGCGCTATCGTCGGCCGGCGCGGCCGCGTCCTGCGCATGGGCCGGTATGCCGGCGAAGATCGCCAGTGCGGAAGACGTCCAGATAAGTGAGCGGGCGATACGGTTCATGGTCCTCCCCTTCGAACAGCAGCTCGGCCCTGTGTTGGGCCTTGGTGGGGCTCATAACCCTCGCGGTCTGATCGGACAAGACATATTTGTAGGATAAATAGGTTGCCTGTATGAAAAGCCGATGGTAGCGGCATCCTTAACATTCCCGAGAGATGCTGCTTTGCGTGGCGAGCGGCCGAATCGGGTAAAATGGATGGGAGGCGAACATTTCTTCTGCTGATGAGGGCAAGATCGAACCGGCCCTGAAGCTGCGCTCCCGCGCATGGTTCGATGATCCCAGCCATCCTGACATGACGGCGCTCTATCTGGAGCGCTATCTGAACTACGGCCTCTCGATCGAGGAGATGCAGTCGGGCCGACCGATCATCGGCATCGCCCAGTCGGGCAGCGATCTGGTGCCGTGCAACCGCCATCATCTGGTCCTTGCGGAACGGATCAAGGCGGGCATCCGGGACGCGGGCGGCATTCCCATCGAATTTCCCAGCCATCCGCTGCAGGAAACCGGCAAGCGGCCGACGGCGGGCCTTGACCGCAACCTGGCCTATATCAGCCTGGTCGAGCTGCTCTACGGCTATCCGCTGGACGGCGTGGTGCTGACCATCGGCTGCGACAAGACCACGCCCTCCGCGCTGATGGCGGCGGCGACGGTGAACATTCCCGCGATCGCGCTGTCGGTCGGTCCGATGCTCAACGGCTGGCATGAGGGGAAGCGCACCGGCGCAGGCACCATCATCTGGAAAGCGCGCGAGATGCTGGCGAAGGGGGAGCTGGACTATCAGGGCTTCCTGAAGCTGGTCGCTTCGGGTTCGCCATCGACCGGCTATTGCAACACCATGGGCACGGCGACGACGATGAACTCGCTGGCCGAAGCGCTGGGCATGTCGCTGCCCGGATCGGCGGCGATCCCCGCGCCCTATCGCGACCGGCAGGAATGCGCCTGGGAGACTGGGCGCGCCATTGTCGAGATGGTGAAGGCCGACCGCAAGCCCTCCGACATCCTCACCCGCCCGGCTTTCCTCAATGCGATCCGGGTGAATTCGGCCATTGGCGGGTCGACCAACGCGCCGATCCACCTCAACGCCATCGCCCGCCATGTCGGCGTCGAACTGACGCTGGAGGATTGGGAGGAGCAGGGGGCGGACGTGCCGCTGCTGGTCAATCTCCAGCCTGCCGGCGAATATCTGGGCGAGGATTATTACCGGGCGGGCGGCGTGCCCGCCGTGATGGGCGAATTGTTCAAGGCGGGCCTGATCGACGGCGAGGCGCTCACCGCCAATGGCCGCACCGTCGCGGAGAATCTGGCGGGCGCGAAAATCCATGACGAGGATGTGATCCGGCCGTTCGGGCGCCCGCTGAAGCAGGCGGCCGGGCTGACCGTGCTCAGCGGCAATCTGTTCGAGGGCGCCGTGATGAAGCTGTCGGTGATCTCCGAGGAGTTCCGCAGCCGCTATCTCTCCGATCCCGAGCATCCCGACAGGTTCGAAGGCCGCGTCGTCGTGTTCGACGGGCCGGAGGATTATCACCGGCGCATCGACGACCCGGACCTTGGCATCGACGAAAATTGCATCCTCGTCATTCGCGGCGCAGGGCCGGTCGGCTATCCGGGCGGCGCCGAAGTGGTGAACATGCGCCCGCCCACAGCGCTGATCCGCGCCGGAATCCACGCCTTGCCCTGCATCGGCGACGGGCGGCAGTCCGGCACGTCGGGCAGCCCCTCCATCCTCAACGCCTCGCCGGAGGCGGCGGTGGGCGGGGGCCTCGCGCTGCTGCGCACGGGGGATCGGGTGCGCATCGACCTCAAGAACCGCAGCGCGGACATGCTGGTCGATGATGCGGAGATCGCCCGCCGGCGGGAGGAACTTGCGGAGATCGAACGCGCCGTCACGCCCGAATCGCAGACGCCCTGGCAGGAAATCCAGCGCAGCCTGGTGGGCCAGTTCGCGACCGGCGCGATCCTGGAAGGTTCCGAAAAATATCAGCGCATCGCCCAGACGCGCGGATTGCCGAGGGACAGCCACTGATGGACCCCGTGCGCGTCATCGCCCGCGACCGCGTGGATATTCTGGGCGAGGGGCTGTTCTGGTCGGTCCGCGACGGCGCGCTGCTGTGGACGGATATATTGGGCAAGCGGATCAACCGCCTGACGCCGGCCACGGGGCAGGTCGAGAGCTGGGAAGCGCCGGACGTCGTCGGCTGGATCATCGGGCGGGCCAGCGGCGGCTTCGTGGCCGGGATCGGCCGTTCGGTCGCCAGCGTGTCGCTCGATCCCTTTTCCTGCGAGACGCTGGCGACGATCCCCGGCGAGCCGGAGGCCAATCGCGTCAACGACGCCGCCGCCGATGCGCAGGGCCGCCTTTGGCTGGGCACCATGCCCTTCGCCTGCGATGGGCCGACAGGGGCTTTCCACCGCTTCGCGAAGGGTTCGTTCACTCGCGCCGACGCCGCGCCCTATACGATTCCCAACGGTCCCGCGATCGATCCCGAAGGGCGCTTCCTGCTGCATACGGACAGCGCGATGGGCGTGATCTTCCGCTATCCGCTGGAGGATGGCCTGCTTGGCAAGCGCGAACCGTTCATCAGCTTCGAGGCGGGCTGGGGCGCGCCGGACGGGATGACCTTCGATGCCGAAGGGTATCTCTGGGTCGCGTGCTGGGGCGCCTCCTGCGTCACCCGCTTCGCGCCGGACGGCACGCCGGTCCGTCGCATCGCGCTGCCCGCGAGCCAGATCAGCAATTGCGTGTTCGGCGGCCCGGACCTCGACCGGATCTATGTCACGAGCGCCGCCGATGGCGTCGAGGAAGCGCAGGGCGGCGCGCTGTTCGAGATCGATCCGGGTTGCCGCGGGCTGGCCCCGTTCCTGTATCAAGACTGAAGTTTCGAGAGGAGAGACGATGCTGAGGACCATGACCGCCGTCGCCCTGCTGGGCGCGGTGTCGACTTCCGCTTTGGCGGCCGAGGCCCGGCGCGAGACCTTCGGCCGGATGCCGGACGGCACGGCGGTGGAGGCGGTGACGCTCACCAACGCCAAGGGCATGTCGGTGCGCGTGATGACGCTGGGCGCGTCGATCCAGTCGGTGATGATGCCGGGCCGCGACGGCAAGGCCGTGGACATCGCGGTCGGCTATGACAGCCTGGAAGGCTATGCGAAGGACGGCCAGTTCTTCGGCGCGACGGTGGGCCGGGTCGCCAACCGCATCGCCAAGGGCCGATTCAGCCTCGACGGCAAGGCCTATGCAGTGCCCGTCAACAACGGTCCCAATTCGTTGCATGGCGGGACGAAGGGCTTCGACAAGGTCGTCTGGACCATCCGCGAGGTGAAGCAGGGCCGGAAATCCGGCGGATCGGCCAGCGTCACCATGCGTTATGTCAGCCCCGACGGCGATCAGGGCTATCCCGGCACGCTGACCACCGACGCGACCTATGCGCTGGATGAGCAGGGCAATCTGACGATCAGCTATACCGCGACCACGGACAAGCCGACCGTGGTGAATATCTCCAATCATGCCTATTGGAACCTCGCAGGGCCGGGCCGCACGGCGATGGACCATGTGCTGACCATTCCGGCGGATCGCTTCACGCCCACCGACGCGACCTCCATTCCGCTTGGCCAGCACCGCAGCGTCGCGGGCACCGTGTTCGATTTCCGCCAGCCCACCCCGGTCGGCGCGCGCGTGCGCGAAGGCGGCGACGAGCAGATCCGCTACGGGCGCGGTTATGACCATAATTGGGTGGTCGGAAACGCCGTCACCAAAGACCAGCATCTGATGGCCCGCGTCACCGAACCGGCGTCCGGCCGCGGCTTCGAACTCTGGTCGAACCAGCCGGGCCTGCAATTTTATTCGGGCAATTTCATGGACGGCACGATCGTCGGCAAGGGCGGGCAGATCTACCGCGAGGGCGACTCGCTGGTGTTCGAGCCGCAGCTTTTCCCGGATAGCCCGAACCAGCCGCAATTCCCGTCGGTCCGCCTCGATCCGGGCAAGACCTACCGGAATGTCATGACCTACAAATTCTTCGTCGCACAATAGAGGGGACTGTTCGTGAAAGCTCTCACCACCTGCCTGCTGGCCTCCGTCGCCGCGCTGACCGCCATGCCCGCCGATGCGCGCCCGCAATGGACGCCTGTGGAAGCCAAGGCGTGGTATGCCAAGCAGCCCTGGCTGGTCGGTTCCAACTATGCGCCCGCCAACGCCATCAACCAGCTTGAGATGTGGCAGGCGGAGACATGGGACCCGGCGCGCATCGATCACGAACTGGGCCTTGCGGAGGGCATCGGCATGAACACGATGCGCGTGTTCCTGCACGATCAGCTCTGGCAGCAGGATGCCGAGGGTTTCAGGAAGCGCATCGACCAGTTTCTGACGATCGCGGCGAAGCACAGGATCAAGCCGCTGTTCGTGCTGTTCGACAGTTGCTGGGACCCCAATCCGGTGCTGGGGCCGCAGCGCCCGCCCATCCCCGGCGTCCATAATTCCGGCTGGGTCCAGAGCCCGGGCCTGCCCGCGCTGCGCGACCCCGCGCAGGAACCGCGCCTGAAGGCCTATGTGCAGGGCGTCGTCGGCGCCTTCGCCAAGGACGACCGCGTGCTTGGCTGGGATCTGTGGAACGAGCCCGACAATGGCGCCGACCAGTATAAGGGCCAGGAAGGCAAGCAGCCCCTGGTCCTGGCCCTGCTCACCAAAGTCTATGGCTGGGCGCGCGACGTGGACCCGACGCAGCCGCTCACCTCGGGCGTGTGGCAGCATGACGACTGGAAGACCGAAAGCGCGCTGACGCCGATGGAGAAGCTGCAACTCAGCCAGTCGGACGTGATCTCCTTCCACGACTATAACTGGCCGGAGAAATTCCAGGACCGCGTGAACCAGCTCAAGGTCTATGGCCGCCCGATCCTGTGCACCGAATATATGGCGCGGGGCAATGGCTCGACCTTCGACGGATCGCTGCCGATCGGCAAGCGCGAGAATGTGGCGATGATGAACTGGGGCTTCGTCGACGGCAGGACGCAGACCCGCCTGCCCTGGGATAGCTGGAAAAAACCCTATACGCAGGATGAGCCGACCATCTGGTTCCATGAGGTCTTCCGCAACGACGGCACGCCCTATCGCCAGGCCGAAACCGACCTGATACGTTCGCTGGCCAAGGCGCCCAAGGGCGTGGTGCCCGCGAAGAAATAAGCCGGTCAGCCGGTTCGAGGAGAGAGCTGCATGCGCACCGTCCCGCTATTGACCGCTCTCTGCGGTGTTGCGCTGTCCGTTCCCGCCCATGCCGCGTCGGTGTGGGCAGGGGCATGGGGCTATGCTCCGGCCGACAGCGATGCCCGCGAGCCCGAACAGCCGCCCGGCACCTATCGGTACCGGGTAAGGCTGACGCAGGCCGGCGACGCCTTGCAGCTCAGTTTCAGCAATGCGGAAGGGGACAGGCCGCTGGCGATCGCGACGGTCGGCATTGCCGATCCTTCGGCCGCCACCGGCACGGAGATCGGCGCCAATCCGCTCCGTCCGCTCACTTTCTCAGGCCAGTCGGGGATCGCGCTGCCCGAAGGACATACGGTCGTCAGCGATCCGCTGGCCGCGCCGTTCCGTGTCGGGCAGGACGTGATCGTCAGCGTCACCTTCACGACGCCGACGCGGCCGGCGCGCACCAATCTGGGGCTGGAGATGGCGTTCGCGCCCGCCGGGGCCGAGCCGCTATTCACGCCGATCAAGGTGCGATCCTATCTCTCGCTCGCGTCGGTGCGGGCAAAGCGGGCGCCCTGCACCGTGGTCGCCTTCGGGGATTCGATCACCGACGGCTTCCTTGGCCTTTCGCCGCAGACCCGCGGCTGGCCGGGCCGTCTGGCCGAGCGTCTGGCGGCGCTGCCCTCTGCCCGGCGCTGCGGCGTCGTCAACATGGGCATCAGCGGCAACCGCGTGCTGCGCCGGGGCCGGGCGACGTCCGCGCTCGACCGCTTCTGGCGCGACGTGGCGAGCGTGCCCAACGTTACCCATGTGATCTTCCTGGAGGGCATAAACGACATCGGCGCGGGCAAGGACAGCGGTCCGGAGGCGACGGCGCCCGACCAGCTCGTCCAGGGCTATCGCCAGTTCGTGGCGCGGGCCCATGCGCTGGGGATCAGGGTGATCGGCGGGACCATGACGCCCGCGCTCCATGCGGGCTATATGTCGCCCGCCAAGGAGCGGACGCGGCAGGCGGTGAACGCCGCGATCCGGACCGGGGCGATTTTCGACGATGTCGTCGATTTCGACGCAGCGGTGCGCGATCCGGCCTCGCCCGCCGACCTGCGGCCCGACTATGATCCGGGCGACCACCTCCACCCCAATGACGCGGGTCTGCGCGCCATGGGGGATGCGGTGGATCTTTCGGCGCTCCGCCCGGCAAACTGATCCGGGCGGAGAATCCGCAGCTTCTTCACGGCTTTGGGGCTGCCACAGCCTCGCCCGCGCGCGAGGGCACAGGGAAGATCGGCATCCCGTCCCTGCTCCATTCCATGCGCTGCACGCGGGGGGAGCGGGCGGCGGTGCATTTCCGGTCCGCCCCGTCATTGGCGTGATAGACGATCCATGTCTGCCTGCCGCCATCGGTCGTGAAGAAGCCGTTATGGCCGGTCGCATAGACATTGTTCTGCGGCGCCTTGGCCAGCACCGGGCGCGGCGCCTTGGTCCAGCTTGCCGGGTTCATGGGATCGCTGCCGGGCCGGGCGTGAAGCAGGCCGAGCGCATAATCGTCCGACCAGCAGGCGCTGGCCGAATAGGTGAGGAACAGGTCGCCCTTGGGGCCGGGCAGAAATTCCGGGCCCTCCAATATCTGCCGCCCGCCCTGACGCTCGAACGGCTGGTCGGGGCGCGCGATCACCGTTTCGCCGGGGCCGAGCGTCCATGCATTGGTCATCGGCGCGATGGCGAGCACGCTGTCCGGCCCGTCATAGGCCGAATAGACGAAATAGCGCTTGCCGCCATGCTCGAACACCGTGCCGTCCAGCCCGGTCATGCGCGTGTTGACGCGCCCGCGATCGATCCATTCGCCTTTCAGCGGATCGGCGTTGGCATTTTCCAGCACGAAGACGCCGCGATGGGCGTCGTCATCATGCCCGGCCTCCGCGGCGGTGTAATAGACATACCATTTGCCGTCGAGCCGGTGCAGTTCCGGCGCCCAGATCGAGATCGCATTGGGGCCGCTGGCGGGCGGGGTCCAGATCACATGCTCGGGCGCGTCGGCCAGTTTCGCGAGATCGTCGGTCTGGCGGATGGCGATGCGGTCGCCCTTGGTCCCGAGGAAATAGAAGGTCGCGCCATGATGGACGATCCACGGGTCAGGCCCGCTCGATAGCAGCGGATTGGCGAGCGTCGGGGCGGCCTGCTGCGTGCTGGCGGTGGCGCAGCCGCCAAGCGCCAGCAGGGCGGCCAGAGTCAGGGGAGCCAGAGTCAGGGGAGCGAAGGCGCGGATCATGAGCGGCCCTCCAGTCCGGCCCAGCCTTGCGCGAAGGCGCGGGCGCTGGCGGCGATCTCTTCCGTGGTGGCGCCTATGCGGTACAGCGCCGATCCCAGCCCGAAACCGTCCGCGCCTGCCTGACGCCAGGGTTCCATATTGGTGGGGGTGATGCCGCCGACCACCAGCAGCGGCACCTCTTTGGGCAGCACCGCCCGCTGCGCCTTGACCACGGCGGGGGTCGCCGCCTCCGCCGGGAACAGCTTGAGCCCGCTCGCGCCCGCCGCCAGCGCGGCAAAGGCTTCGCTGGGCGTGAAATAGCCGGGCAGCGAGACCATGCCGCGCTTGGCGGTTTCGGCAATGACGGCGATGTCGGTGTTGGGCGAAACCACCATCGCGCCGCCCGCATCCTGCACCTGCGCCACCTGATCGACGGTCAGCACCGTGCCCGCGCCGACGATGGCGGCATCCCCGACGCGGCGCGCCAGCCTTTCGATGCTGAGCAGCGGATCGGGCGAATTGAGCGGAACCTCTATCAGGCGGAAGCCCGCCTCGACCAGCGCGTCGGCGGCGGCCTCCACCTCATCGGGGCGGATGCCGCGCAGGATGGCGACCAGTGGGAGTTGCGAGAAGGCGTCGGAAAAATCGATCATGCTTTGATGTCCCAGATGCGGGTGATGCCGGCGACGAAGGAAGCGTGGCTGTCGACGACGACAGCCTGTCCTCCGGCGATGGCGATGGCGGCGGAATAAAGTCGCGCAAGCAGGCCGTCAGCCAGCAGATGGACCTGCTGCCCCGGCAGCGTGATCCGTGCCCGGCAGTCGCTGCCGATCAGCAGGCCGCTGACATAGGCGGCCGCCGCGCCGGGCGCGCGTCTGCCCAGCACCGCCGCGGCGCGCACGCCGAAAAGGGCGGAAAGCAGGTCCCGGTCGGCGCTGGCTTCGACGCCCTTGCGGAAATCCGCATCCGCCTCGACCTCGCCGGTCATTTCGCTGCCGATCAGCGCATGACCCTTGAGCAGCGCGAACATCTCGCCGGTCATGGCGGTGATGAAGTCGGCAAGCGCGCCGTCCTTCATGAGCGCCCATTTGGCATGGGTGCCCGGCTGGCACAGCAGCGCGTCGCCGGGGGCCAGCCCCGCCGCAACCGCGCCCAGAAGCTGCACTTCCTCGCCGCGCATGACGTCCTGCCGCTCGTCGCCGTCGCGGCAGACGCCCGGCACGATCGCGACGCCCTCTTCGGGCGAGACAAGGCGCGCCGCAAGGTCCGCGAGCGAGGCAGGAGCCAGCACATAGCCTGCATCATGCCATCCCCGGTTGGAGCCGACCATGCCCGCGAGTAGCATCGGCAGCCCGCCATGGCGCTCGCGCAGCCCCGCCACGGCGGCGGGAAAGCCGCCCGGCGGAACCGAGAGGATGCCCATATCGTCGCGCTCGGTGGCGACGACCTCGCCGCCCTCGATCAGATAGGCGCGGCGGTTGGTCGTGCCCCAATCGACCGCGATGAACGCCGCGCCGCTCACCAGAACACCGCGTAAAGGACGCAGAGCACCAGAATCACCGCGATCGCTCCTGCATTGAACCCGGTCGAGGTGGCGTAGCGCACGTCGCCGGTCGCTATGCTGTCCTTGTCGCGCCGCGCCGGGGTGACGAGGGAGACGGCGACCGCCAGCGCCAGCGCCGCGAGGAAGACCAGGCCCATGCGGTCGAGGAAGGGGACGCCCGGCGCCCAGAGCTTGAAGCCCCAGGACAGCGCCACCGATGCCACCGCCGCCGTGATCGCGCCCGGCTCGTTGGCGCGCCGCCAGAACAGGCCGAGCAGGAAGATCACGGTGATGCCCGGCGTGAAGAAGCCGGTGAATTCCTGGATGAACTGGAACGCCTGTTCGCTGGAGCCCACCAGTGGCCGGGCGGTGAGGATGGCGATGAGGATCGCGATCGCGGCGGCGACGCGGCCCACCAGCACCAGATGGCGTTCCCGCCTTTCGCTGGGTTCCTCCATCCTGCGGAACTTTGCCCAGACGTCGAGGGTGAAGATGGTGGCGATCGAATTGATCTTCGACGCGGTGGACGCGATGATCGCCGCCACCAGCGCCGCGAAGACGAGGCCGAGCAGGCCCGGCGGCAGCAGCCGCATCATCGTCGGATAGGCTTCGTCCGGCTTGGCGAGGTCGGGCGCCAGGACGACGGCGGCGATGCCCGGCAGCACGATGATGATCGGCATGATGAGCTTCAGGAAGGCCGCGAACAGCATGCCGCGCTGCGCCTCGTCCACCGATTTCGCCGCCAGGGCGCGCTGGATGATATATTGGTTGAAGCCCCAATAGCTGAGGTTCGCGATCCACATGCCGCCGACCAGCACCGAAAGGCCGGGCAGGTCCATATAATGCGGGTCGCCTTTCTGGAGGATCATGTGGAAATGGTCGGGCGCGCGTTCGACCAGGCGCGAGAAACCGGCGATGACGCCTGCGCCCCCGCCGATCTCCCCCAGTGTCAGCACGGCGATGACGAGGCCGCCCAGAACCAGCAGCGTCACCTGCACGATGTCGGTCAGCGCCACCGCCTTCAGCCCGCCGCGAAGCTGGTAGAGCAAGGCGAAGACGCCGAGCGCGACCAGCGCCACGTCCTGGTTGACGCCCGCCACCTTCATCACCGCGACCGATCCGAGCCAGATGATGCTGGTCAGGTTCACGAAGACGTAGAGGACCAGCCAGAATATCGCCATCAGCGTCCGGATGCCGTTGCCGTAGCGCCGTTCCAGGAATTGCGGCATGGTGTAGATCTCGTTGCGCAGGAAGATCGGCAGGAAGAATTTGCCGACGATCAGCAGCGTCGCCGCCGCCATCCATTCATAGGAAGCGATGGCGAGGCCGATGGCATAGCCCGAACCGGACATGCCGACGATCTGCTCCGCCGAGATGTTCGCCGCGATCAGCGAGGCGCCGATGGCCCACCAGGGCAGGTTCTTCGACGCCAGGAAATAGTCGGTCGAATTTTTCGGCCCGGCCCCCGCCTTGTCGCGGCTGACCCATTGCGCGAGGCCGAATATGCCGATTGCGTAGATCACGACCACGCTGATGTCGATCGTCGCCAGTCCCATCTCGTCTCCCCAATCTTCCAGCAACGGACGTGCCGGTCGCATGGCCGCGAATCGCGTGATCCGGGCCTGCCGATCTGCTTCTTCATAAAACACATATTTATAATATCAATCTTGACAATATTTCGATGGAGAGGTCTATCTTCCGCCGAACAATCAAGGGAGACGGAAATTGGCTCGGGGCAAATCGCTTTTCGCGCTTGCTGCGGCATCGGCCGCCATCACGCTTTCATTCATGCAAATTCCCGCCGCAGCCCAGTCGAAACCGGTGCGCGCCGAGGTCGTGCCCGGCGCGCCTGAGACGCCCTATGTCGATCCGGACAAGGCCTATCTCTTCGCCCACATGACCAAGGAGCGCTATGGCGTGCTCTATTATTCGGTCAGCCGGGACGGGCTGCACTGGGAGCAGATCAACGGCGGCAGGCCGGTGTCGGAGGATTATCACGGCCACGCCTCGATCGCGCGCGGGGGCGACGGGCGCTATTATCTGGTCGGCAACAAGAGCGACGAAGACCCCTATATCCGCTTCTGGGTCTCCGACGATCTGGTCGGTTGGAAACCCTATGGCACCTATCGTCCCGACCTGTCGAACATCCCCGGCCTGCCGCACGCCATGCAGCGGATCGGCGCGCCCAAGCTGTTCTTCGACAAGCCGTCGGGACAGTTCCTGCTGACGTGGCACACCGCCACCGTCCCCGGCGTTCCCGAAGACCCGGAGCGTTATTGGGCGAGCCAGCGCACGCTCTACGTCCTCTCGCCCGATCTCAAGCGCTTCGCGAAGCCGCCGCGCCGCCTGTTCGACTGGGACATGGCGACGATCGACACCTTCATCCGGCCGGAGGCCGATGGCAGCGCCTATTGCGCTATCGTGAAGGATGAGCGCTATCCCAGCTACAACTGGACCACCGGCAAGACGGTGCGCATCTCCTGCGCCAAGGACCTGCTTGGTCCCTATCCGCCGCCGGGACCGCCGGTCAGCCCCAATTTCCGCGAAGCGCCGACCGTCATCCGCGCGCCGAACGGCGAGGATTGGCTGATGTACTATGAGCAATATGCGGGAACGAGCTATGGCCTGTCCAAGGCGCCGCGCCTGACGGGCCCCTGGTTCCAGGTCTCGGGCAATTCGGGCGTGCCGGAATGGAACCGCTTCGAGATGCCCGCCGGACTGCGCCACGGCTCCATGGTCGAGATCAGCAAGGAGCAATATGATAGGCTGGTGAAGGCGTTTCCGAACCGCAGGTGAGAGGCGGCCGTGCTCGTGCCGCGCTCACCTGCGGCACGATCCGGCCCATAGAGGTGCGCAAAGGGGCGTCCAATGCCTGTCGGAATTATCATATGAATTGACTTATCATATGAAAGGACCTTGCCTGGGCTGGAGCGGGCATTAACATGGATTGCCATGGCATCGGAGCGGGTAAGGACAAGGACAGCGTCTTGGCAGAGGCATCTCATCTCATCGTGGACGAACCGGCAGCGCAGCTTGGCCGCAATCTGACCTATGGCCTGCTGGACAGCATCGGCCGCGCCATCGTTACCGGCCGGTTCGACGATGTCGTCTTCCCCACCGAGGGGGAACTTGCCAAGCAGCATGGCGTCAGCCGCTCCGTCACGCGGGAAGCGGTCAAGATGCTCACCGCCAAGGGCCTGCTGAGCGCCCGCCCGCGTCAGGGCACGACCGTGCAGCCGACCTCCTCATGGAATCTGTTCGATACCGACGTGCTGCGCTGGATGCTGGAACGCCAGCTTTCGGTGAACCTGCTGCGCCAGTTCAACGAGCTGCGCGTGGCGGTGGAGCCGGAGGCGGCCGCCCTGGCCGCGCGAGTCGCGGGGGAGGACGATGTCAAGCGCATCGACGATGGACTGCAGCGTATGCAGGCGGCGGAAAACGGGCTGGATGACCCGCTGGAAGCGGATATCGCTTTTCATGTCGCCGTGCTCCGCGCGTCGAAAAACCCCTTCTACATCCAGTTGCGGGATGTGGTGAGTACCGCGTTGCGCACCTCGATCCGCTTCACCAATCGTATCAAGGGCCGCACCGCCGACGTCGTCGAGCATGCCAAGGTGCGCGATGCCATCGTCCTGCACGATCCCGACGGGGCGCGGATCGCCATGCGGCGGATCATTGGCGATGTGCTCCTCCTCATCGAGGATCGGTTGCCCTAGACCAGCGCCAATGGCCGGCCAGGCGTTCAGCCTGCATCCTGTCCAGACAAGAGGATTTACCGTGGAGCCTGTCCGATTGGGTCTCGTGGGCATCGGCAAGATCGCCAGGGACCAGCATCTGCCCGCCATCGCCGCCGACCGCCGCTTCCGCCTTGCCGCCACTGCCAGTCGTCAGGGCCGCGTGGAGGGGATCGACGGCTATCATGACATTGAGGATATGATCGGAGCCTGCCGACTGGACGCGGTTTCACTCTGCACGCCGCCGGATGGGCGCTACGCACAGGCGCTGACCGCCATGGAAGCCGGGCTGCATGTCATGCTGGAAAAGCCGCCGACAGTGACGCTTTCGCATATCGCGGCACTGACGCAGGCCGCGCACGGCGCAGGCGTGACGCTCTTTGCAACCTGGCACTCGCGCGAGGCGGCGGGTGTGGCTCCAGCGCGCGCGTGGCTTGCCGATAAACGCATTCTCGCCGTCCGGATCGACTGGCGCGAAGACATCCGCCGCTGGCATCCGGATCAGGAATGGATCCTCGGTTCGGGGGGCTTTGGCGTATTCGACCCCGGCATCAACGCCCTGTCGATTGCGACCGAGATCCTGCCGCACGAACTGCTGCTTGAGCAGGCCAGCTTGGATGTGCCGGCAGGACGCATGTCTCCCATCGCCGCCGAGCTCAGGATGCGCTGCGGCGATGCCGCAGTGCACGCAATATTCGACTTTCTCGAAACCGGCCCGCAGATTTGGTCCATAGAAGTCGATACCGACGCCGGCACCCTGCGCCTCGCCATGGGCGGCAGCATATTGCAACTTCCCGGCGAACCGGAGAGCATTGCGGCGGACCGGGAATATGCACGCCTCTACGCCCGGTTCGCGGAGTTGATCGCAGCGGGGCAAAGCGATGTGGATATAAGGCCGCTACGGCTTGTCTCCGACGCCTTCCTGATTGCGGAGCGGCGGATCACCGAAGCCTTCGCATTCTAATGGCTGCCTATCTATCGGGATTATCGTAAAGAGGTCTCTCGCATTTGGGGGGTGTGGTCTGGATAGCTGCCCCTGCGGACCTGAAGATCAAAAACGGTTCCTTGTATGGCGGAGATGGGTCGATTTAGGTCGCGTCAACCATCGGCTGTGGGACGATGCAGCGCAGGTCGCCGGCATGCCGGCGGGGGCCGGGGCTCGGGCGGGAGACCGGATCGCGCTCATGCTGCCGAGCGGACTCGACTTCATGCGCGCCTGGGCGGGTATAGGCCGGCTGGGGAATGCGGGCGGGACAGCGACCGCCTGCGTTGGCGATGTCACGGCCGATGACTTCGGCGAGCGCTTCGTCCGCACGGCTCTCGAGACGTTCGGTGGGCTCGACATCATCGTCAGCAATGCCGGCTACACGCGCGACGGCGTCATCCAGAAGCAGACGGACGAGCAGTTCCAGGCAATGCTCGACGTGCACGTTTCGGCCCCGTTTCGCATCCTGCGCGCAGCTGCCGAGCCTCTGCGAACGATGGCCCGAAAAGAAGCCGCCGAAGGCCGCGAGGTTATCCGCAAGGTCGTCAACATATCATCCATGGCCGGCACCCACGGCAATGCCGGACAGATCAACTACTCCGCGGCCAAATCCACCCTGCTGGGCATGACCAAGACTCTGTCCAAGGAATGGGGGCGCCTGAAAGTCTGCGTGAATTGCGTGGCCTTCGGCATCATCGACACGCGGTTGACGCAGCCCATTTCGGGGTCGGAGGCATCCATCCCGATCGGGGGGCAGCCCCTGCACACCGGTATTCCTTCCGCAGTACGGGACGCCCTGCTGGACAGCGTGCCGTTGGGACGGGCGGGGACGGCGCGGGAGGCCGCGGACAGCATCTACCTGCTGTGCGTTCCCGAGAGCGATTACATCAGCGGGCAGGTCCTGGTCGTCTCAGGTGGTCTCAGCTTGTAGAAATGCCTCGCATTTGCCTGATCCGGAGACCGGAATCTGTTCGGTGACGGGAGGCATGGCTGCTGTCGGCCCACTGCGAATGCGTTGTCACCGGATGCATGTCTGGCGTTCGACGCCATGCCTGAAACCTTGGCCGAACTGGCGGGCCGAGAGAGATCGGCCGACATGATCGACAGCACCGTCGTCCGGGCCATCACTGCGCCGTCGGCATAAGAAGGGACGCGAGCGACCGAGGCATTGAGGCAGGTCAAATTGCCGGTTGCGCAGGATCAATGCCGGGTCCGTTCGGGCGCGGCAGAAGGGCGGCACCGACAAACAGGGATGGAGATCAAGGACATGACCATCAAGACGATCCTGCTGGGGGCGGCTGCCGGCTGCGCCGTTCTGGCCGCGCCGGCGCAGGCGGCGCAGGGCGATGTGCTGGTGCGGCTGCGCGGCATCATGGTCGCGCCCAACGAGAAGAGCGGGAGCGTGCTGCCCGCCTTTCCGAGCGAGAAGGTGAAGGTCGACAACAGCGTGATGCCGGAAGTGGACGTCACCTATATGGCGACCGACCATATCGGTTTCGAGCTGATCGCCGCGACCACCAAGCATAGCGCGAGCGGGCGGACCGGCACGACCGGGGGCATCGGCAGGCTTGCGTCGACCTGGGTGCTGCCGCCGACGCTGACGGCGCAATATCATTTCCTGCCCGAAGGGAAGATCCGGCCCTATGTCGGGGCGGGGGTGAATTATACGCTATTCTATAATGAGAATGCGTCGAACGCGCTGGAGGGCGCTGTGGGCGCGACCAAGGTGCATATGTCCGACAGCTTCGGCTGGGCGGGGCAGGTCGGCGTCGACATCGACCTTAACGAGCGGGTGTTCCTGAATCTGGACCTCAAATATATCGACATCGATACGACGGCGCGGCTGTCGACTGCTGCTGCCGGGGTGCAGAAGGTGAAGCTGGAGCTTGATCCCTTTGTCTTCGGCGTGGGTGTGGGGATGAAGTTCTGATGGGAAGGGGTGGCGGCTTTTGGCCAATTCAGGACATTCCCCTCCCGTAAACGGGAGGGGTTAGGGGTGGGCGCGAGCGCAGCGAGCTTCCAGCTTAGCCGTTGAAAATTCACGCTGATGTCGCGCCAGCCCAC
>NZ_JAINEZ010000068.1:0-29985 GCF_019873065.1 Sphingobium sp. PNB | reverse complement strand
ATTCAGGTCATTCCCCCTCCCGCCTGCGGGAGGGGGAATGACCTGAATCCACCCAAATCAGCCAGCCCGGCGGCTCACGAACTTATCACGTCACCCGCACCCACTGCACTCATGGAAAAACGCAGCGCAATCCTAGGCTCGTTGCAAATCCAGATCCGCCGCGTTGATTCCCAGCCTCCTGATCTGATCCGCCACAGGCGGCCATACGGTCTCCATGAAGCGCGCCCGTTCCATTTCCCGCAACCGCCGCGTCGCGCCGTCGGCGACGAACATGCCGACGCCGCGCTTCACCACGATCAGTCCATCGTCCTGAAAGCATTGATAGGCCTTCGCTACCGTCAGCGGATTGGCGCCCTGCTGCGCGGCCAGGGCGCGCACGGAAGGCAGCATGTCCCCGTCGCGAAATTCCCCGTCCAGAATAGAAGCGGCGATGATCTCCCGAAGGCGGAGATAGACGGGTTTTGAGTCGTCGGCCATGGTGCATCAGTGCCATAATACAGCGTGGCAGGTCAAGCGACGCCCTTGCGCCATATCCGGTTGAGCGTGTAACTATCTGTCCCAGACAGAAACTATATTGTCATATTCTGGCCGAGGACGCTCTTCCTGTTCCCGTCCCGCAGTGCCGATGAAGATGAAGCCCGCGATCCGTTCCCCGGCTTTCGCAAAGGCCGCGCGCACATCCTCATTATAGCTGGGCCAGCCCGTCAGCCAGCCCGCCGCAAAGCCCAGCGCATGCGCTGCATGGAGCAGATTCATGATCGCCGCGCCCGCCGACAGTTCCTGTTCCCACACTGGAATCTTGCTACCCTCCACCGGCGCGGACAGCGCGACGACCAGCGTGGGCGCCTGATGCGCGAACTGGCGCATTGACTCCATCTCCAGCCGCCCGGCATCGGGCTTTTCGGCGCGATACGCCGTCTCGAGCAATGCCGCGAGAGCGTCCCGCTTGTCCAGCGGCACGATCACGAAGCGCCAGGGCGCCAGCTTGCCATGATCGGGCGTGCGCTGCGCCACCTCCAATATCGTGCGGAGCTGGCCTTCGTCCGGTCCCGGCGCGATCAGGTCGCGGGGCTTGCCCGATCGGCGGGTCTGGAGAAGCGAGAGCGGAGAACTGCGGTCGTTGAACATGGCCGTCCAGATGGCCCGGCGGCGGGCAGGACGCAAGGGCAGGGCCGCTCTTTGACAGACGAATAATTTCGGTTCTAGGCTGGCGGCGACAAGGGATGCGTTTCGCAGGGCCCGCAACAAGATAGGATAAGGGGCCGGATGGCGACCTCCATTTCAACGCCCGCCGGGGCAGGAGCGGGCAGGACCTGGCTCGGCCATCCGCGTGGGCTGTTCCTGCTGTTCTTCGTGGAGATGTGGGAACGCTTCTCCTTCTACGGCATGCGTGCGCTGCTGATCTTCTATCTGACGCAGCATTTCCTCTTTTCCGATCGCGACGCCAGCTACGCCTATGGCGCCTATATGTCGCTGATCTACATCTCGCCGCTGATGGGCGGCTATCTGGCGGACCGCTATCTCGGCCAGCGCAAGGCCGTGCTGTTCGGCGGTGTCGTCATCGCCGCCGGGCACATCATCCTGGGCATGGAAAGCGACGATGCGGGGACCATGGGCCTTGGCCTGTTCTGGCTCGGCCTGGCGACGGTGATCACGGGTACGGGCTTCCTCAAATCCAGCGTTTCGGCACTGGTGGGGCAGCTCTATCCGCGCGACGACATGCGACGCGACCCGGCCTATACGATCTTCTACATGGGCATCAACCTGGGTGCGACAATAGGCCCGGTCATCTGCGGCTATCTGGGCCAGACATGGGGCTGGCACTGGGGCTTCGGCGCGGCGTCGGTCGGCATGATCGCGGGCGTGATCGGCTTCATGCTGTGCAGGCCGTTGCTCCAGGGCAAGGGCGAGCCGCGCGATCCCGAACGCCTCAGGCAGCGTGTCGGCGGCATCCTCAGCCGCGAATGGCTGGTCTATCTTTCCAGCCTGGCGTTCATCGCGCTGTGCTGGTTCCTGATCCAGAATCATGTGATCGTCGGCTGGATGCTGGCGGCGGCAAGCGTCGCCGTCGTGCTGTACATCCTCTGGGAAGCGTTCGGCCGGATGGAGCGGATCGGCCGTGACCGGATGCTGGCGGCGCTGTTCCTGCTGGTCATCAACCCGCTTTTCTGGGGCCTGTACGAACAGACGGGATCGTCGCTCAGCCTGTTCACAGATCGCTATACGGACCGGAACATCTGGGGCTTCAACGTGCCTGCCTCCATGTTCCAGTCCGTCAACGCCGCCTATATATTGATGTTCGGACCGGTGATGGCGGGCTTGTGGATCTGGCTGGCGAAGCGGGGGTGGGAACCCTCCACTCCTGCCAAGTTCGGCATTGCGCTGGCGCTGGTGGGCGCGGGCTTCCTGATCCTGGTGGCGGGGACCGGCGCGCCCGGCACGCTGACGCCGGTGCTGTTCATCTTCCTGCTCTATCTTTGCCACACGCTGGGCGAACTCTGCCTGTCCCCTGTCGGCCTGTCCGCCATGTCGAAACTGGCGCCGTCGCGGATGATCGGCCTGATGATGGGCATCTGGTTCCTGGCCATGGCGCTGGGCGAATATGCCGCCGGGCTGATTGCGGCGGCGACGGGCGGAGAGGGCGGCGCGGCCTCCCGCGGCGATGTGCTGGCGGTCTATGGCAGGATCGGCTGGTGGTCGGTCGGCGCGGGGCTGGTCGTCATGGCGCTGGCGCCGCTGGTGAAGCGGCTGATGCACGCCGACCGGTTCGACGAAGAGGGCGAATGAGCGGCGCTACCCCGTCGCGCCCCATATGTCGCTGGCGCGGATGAAGCCCTTCTGCCCCCCTACGTCGAAGGCGCACCAGCCCTTGCCGCAGGAGGAAAGCCGCCCCACCACGCCCTTCTGCGCGCGGAACAGGGCGCGGGCGTCCTCGCTGGGGGAATCGCGCATCGGAGCGATGTCCGCCGTGACGATGGCGGTGGGGGTGTCGCTCAGCAGGCGGACATGCATCCACCCCTGCGTGCCGGTCGAATCCTCCACCTTGCGCCACAGGCCCAGCACCTGCACCACCTTCACCGGCAGGTCACGGCGGCGATAGACCCAGTTGGACGGGTAATCCAGGCTGGGGCCCACGCGCATGCGCGCCTCGGCCTGGGTCAGCGACGCCCAATAGGGCACCGGCTTCGCAGGCGCGGCCCATGCCCCGCCCGCCCAGCACAGCGCCGCGACCATGCCCGCGCCCAGATAGCCCTTCATGCCCATATCGTCCCCATTGCCTGACTGCCGGACCATAGCCGCTCGCGGCCATGACCGACAACCGCTCTCTTGCGGATATGGATAAGCGCTTGACCATCGTCCTCACGGGGAATAGCGGCCAGACATGGCCAAGAAACCGCGCCCCGCCACGCCGCGCGTCATCGTTACGCGCCGCCTGCCTCCCAATGTCGAGGCGCGCATGGCCGATCTGTTCGATACGGTCTTCAACATCGGTGACGTGCCGATGGATCGCGCCGCGCTGACCCGCGCCATGGCGCAATGCGACGTGCTGGTGCCGTCCGTCACCGACCAGATCGACGCCGCGCTGATCGAAGCCGCGCCGGAGAGGCTGCAACTCATCGCCAGCTTCGGCAGCGGCGTCGACCATATCGACCTCAATGCCGCGCGGCAGAAGGGGATCATCGTCACCAACACGCCCGGCGTGCTGACCGAAGACACCGCCGACATGACGATGGCGTTGATCCTGTCGGTGCCGCGCCGCCTGGCGGAGGGGGAGAAGCTGGTGCGCTCTGGCGCGTGGACCGGCTGGAGCCCGTCGGGCATGCTGGGGCACCGCATCGGCGGCAAGAAGCTGGGCATCATCGGCATGGGCCGCATCGGCCGTGCGGTCGCGCGCCGGGCGGCGGCCTTCGGCCTTTCCATCGCCTATCACAACCGCCACCGCCTTCCCTTCGAAGTGGAGCAGGAATTGCAGGCGCACTGGCATGGCGATCTGGAGTCTCTGCTGGCGGGCAGCGACATCGTGTCGATCCACTGTCCGCTCAACGCCGACAGCCGCGGGATGATCGACGCCCGGCGGATCGCGCTGATGCGGTCCGACGCCTATCTGATCAACACCTCGCGAGCCGAGATCACGGATGAACCGGCCTTGATCGGGGCGCTTGCGGAAGGACGGATCGCAGGGGCGGGGCTGGACGTCTATACGCATGAACCGGCGGTCGACGCGCGGTTGCTGGACCTCTCTAATGTGGTGCTGCTGCCGCATATGGGGTCCGCGACAATCGAAGGGCGCGACGCCACCGGGGCACGGGTGATCGCCAATATCCGCAGTTGGGTCGACGGCCACCGGCCGCCCAATCAGGTGCTGGAAGGTTGGGTCTGAAGCGATCGCCGGTGCGATGGGGAAATGGGTGGTAATCTGACGCCACTTTATCCCTCTCCCATGAGGGAGAGGTCTGCGCAGACTTGGCAGCTTGCTGCCTTAGTCGCAGCTGGGTGAGGGGGTTGCGATCCAACGGATTGCGCGGACCGCAGGCCCGCTTCCCTCCTCTAAATCAGCCCAGGCTCCTTCGTCGCCAAGGCTTCCCATCCTCCTCCCTCAAGGAAAAGGAAGGTCTTGAAATCGCCAATCCCAATCCTCCCCTCATCACCCACATTTCAAGCCAGTGGATCCAGGGTCCCAAGCGCCGCGACCAGTCCCAGGATGAGGACCGCTAGGCTGGTTTCCGCCAGCAGCGACAGGCGCAGATGGGCAACGCCTCCATTCCTCTCCAGCATCGGCGTCAACCACCAGCGATTGGCGGCGGCGAGCAGCAGCATGCCGGCGAACAGCGCCAGCTTGGTGAGAAGCAGCCAGCCATAAAGGCCATGCAGAAGCGCGGGCAGTTGGGCTATCCCGACGATCATCACTGCGTTGAATGCGCCGGTCAGGATCAGCGTCGCGACGAAGATCGTGCCGAACAGGGAGAAACGCTCCAGCATATGGGCGGTTCGTCCGCTCTCCCTTCCCGACAGCACGGCATGCAGCAAGGCCAGCAGCGCACCGAACCATCCGGCGGCGGCCAGCACATGCAGCGCGTCCGCGATGCGGTGGGCGCTGCCGGCAAGGCCTTCGCTGGCGGCGGCATGGCCCGACCAGGCCAGGGTCGCGGCGGCGATGGCGGCGGGCAGGGCCAGGGCGGCGTTCCATCCGGCGCCCTGCCGGAGCAGCAGCGGCAGGATCGACAGCAGCGCGACGGCCCGCACCGCCAGCACCATGCCAAGCGGCGTTTCCTTGAGCAATATCCCGGCGACGCCCCAGTCGGGGGGCAGGAACGGGGTTCCCGCCATGGCCGCCGTGCTGGCGAGCAGCCACAGGGCGGAGAGCGCAAGCCCGGCCACCGCCAGCGCGCCGATCGCCCCGCGCCGCGCGCTTCCGCCCATGCTCCACCAGAACAGCGGCAGGCCGGCGAGCGCTGCAAGATCGGCGTACAGGGCGAAACGGGCAGTGACGAGAAGCCAGTCCATCGACCTTATTTGACCGAGAAGCTGTATTTGCCCGCGATCTTGTGCTGGTCGGCGCCGACGATGTGCCAGTTTAGGTCGTAGCTGCCGGCCGGCAGCGCCCGGGGCAGGGTGACGATCATGGTCTTCCCGTCCCCGTCGACCGCTGTCTTGAAGCCCTTGATCGGCATCGGCGCATGATCGGCCATGCCCGGCATGCCGGTCATGGTGAGGTCCACGCCGCTCAAGGGCGCGAGCAGCTTTTCGGAAAAGCTGAGCGTCAGCCGGGTGGGTTTGGAGACGGTGGCGTCCGCCGCCGGGCTGGAGGAAAGCAGCTTCGGATGCGCCAGCGCTGCGGAGGGGAGGGCGGCAAGGCCGAAGGCGGCGGCCAGCATGGCGGGGGTGAACAGGTTGCGACGCATGATGATAGGCTCCCGATCGATTGCGGTTACGGACCATTACGCATTGCGCTTTCCGACCCCTCGACCGGAGCGCAGGAATTTTTGCATGAGGGGTCGGTAAGCGCCCTGCGTATTGCAGGCGACAGGACATGGTGTTTGTGGTGATTTCCGGCGTGGCGGATGATGCCCGCCGGCTTGAAGCCGCTATGTGGAGTGAAAGTGATGAGCGACCTCGATCAGCTATTGGGCCAGGTGGCCGCCCAGATGCGGAACGCCGCCGCCGATCCGCGTCTGGAAAGGCTGGAGGACGCCGTGATGGCAGGCGTCGTCTCACGCCGCGAACGGGCCGTGGCGCGGCGCAGCCTCGCGCTGGCGGGGATCGTCGCGATCGGCATCGGGTGGATCGGCAGCGTGGTGCCCGGCAGCCCGGCGCAGGCGGCGTCCCGGCCCGCCGTCATCGGCATGTCGGATTACGCACCCTCCCGCCTGCTGGGGCAGTGAGTCATGCAGGGGGCAAGGGCATGAGGGGAACCGCACGCTATGGGCTGGTCGCGCTGGTCGCCTTTGCAGCGGCGCTGGCGGCGGTGCTGGTGGCGCGGGCCTGGATCGCGCCGGAACCGCGCGTCGAAAGCGAGGTTCATGCCCTGATCCACCAGAAGCTGGAACTGGATGCGGCGCAGGAACGGCGCATTCACGCGCTGGAGGCGGATTTCGCGAGGCGGCGCGAGGCCATGGAGGCGGAGATGCGCGCCGACAATGCGCGACTGGCGCAGGCGATCGCGGCGGAGCATGGCTATGGCCCGAAAGTGGCCGAGGCCGTCGACCGGTCGCATCACGTCATGGGCATGCTTCAGAAGGAGACGCTGAAGCATATCTTCGCGATGCGCGCCGTGCTGCGGCCGGATCAGGCGGCGCAGTTCGACGCGGCCATCGTCAAGGCGCTGACCCGGCCAGCCCCCGTCCCGCCGGAGCGGTGAGCCCGTCGCTCACCGAACGCGGCGATGCGGAGCTGGCCGCGCTGGCGCTTGCCGGGCAGCAGAGCGCCTATGGCGAGCTGATGCGCCGCCATCGCGACGCCGTGTTCCGTCTGGCGCGGGGACATGCGGGCGATGCGACGGAGGCGCTCGACATCACGCAGGAGACGTTCATCTCCGCCTTCGCCGCGCTTGGCCGCTATGATGGCGCGCGGCCCTTCCGGCTGTGGATCGCGCGGATCGCGGTGAATAAATGCCGTGACTGGGCGCGGCGGCGGGCGGTGCGGCGCTTCTTCACCTTCGCCCGGCCGATCGAGGAAGCAGGCGCCGTGGCGGATGGCATGCCGACGCCGGAGGAGGCTGTCCAGTCCCGGGCGGAGCTGGCGCATATCCATGCAGCCATCGCCGCATTGCCCGGCAATCTCAAGGACGTGCTGGTTCTGCGCGCCATCGAGGGAATGAGCCAGGCGGAGGCGGCGCAGATATTGGGCATCAGCGAGAAAGCCGTCGAAACACGCCTCTACAGGGCGCGCAACAAATTGGCCGAAGGATTGAGGGATGGGGCGACGGGCCGCGTATAGGGGGAAACCGTCCTTATTGCAGAGCTGTCCATGCCCTTCACCCTTCCCGATGTCGATCGCCGCACCCTCGTCCGCAATCTGGGCGGCCTGGGCGGCGCGCTGGCGCTGAGCCGGGTTTTCCCCACCTGGGCGCGGAGCGGAACGGCCGGCCTGACCCCGGCCCCAGCCCCGGAAGTGCTGAGCGGCGAGGCCATCGCCCTGACCGTGGCGGAGGGGCATTTTTCGACCGGCGGGCGTTCGGCGCACGCGGTGATGATCAACGGCACGCTGCCCGCGCCGCTCATCCGCCTCAAGGAAGGGCAGAATGTCCGCCTGTCCGTCACCAACCGGCTGCGGGAGGATACGTCGATCCACTGGCACGGCCTGATCGTGCCCTTCCAGATGGACGGGGTGCCGGGGATCAGCTTTCCCGGCATCCGCCCCGGCGAGACCTTCACCTATGAATTCCCCATCCGGCAGTCCGGGACCTACTGGTATCACAGCCATTCCGGCATGCAGGAGGCCGTCGGCCATTATGGGCCGATCGTGATCGATCCGGCGGGCGCCGATCCGGTGGACGCCACGCGCGAGCATGTCGTCATCCTGTCCGACTGGAGCCCGGTCCACCCGCACGTCCTGCTGAAGCGCCTCAAACAGATGGGCGGCTATTTCAACATGCAGAAGCAGACCTTGGCGGGGCTGCTGGCCGGGAAGGACCAGAACGCGAAGGAGCGCATGGAATGGGGCGCCATGCGGATGGACCCGACCGACATATCCGACATCACCGGATCGACCTACAGCTTTCTGGTGAACGGCCATGGCACGGCGGAGAACTGGACTGGCATCTTCACGCCGGGCGAGCGGGTGCGGCTGCGCATCATCAATGCGGCGGCCATGACCAACTTCAACCTGCGGCTGCCGGGCCTGCCGATGACGGTGGTGCAGTGCGACGGCCAGCATGTGCAGCCGGTCGAGACCGACGAGTTCCAGATCGGCATCGCGGAAACCTATGATGTGGTGGTGCAGCCCGGGGAAGCGAAGCCCTACGCTCTGATCGCGGAAGCGATAGACCGATCGGGCCTCGTTCGGGCGACCCTGGCGCCGCGCATGGGCCTTGCGGCGGAGGTGCCGCCGCTGCGCGCCCGACCGCTGCTGGACATGAAGGACATGGGCATGGACATGTCCGGAATGGACATGGGGCAGGGCGGAGTCATCGATCTCAGCCAGCCCGCCAATGAAGGCATGGCCGGCCATTCGATGAAGATGCGCGACAGGTCGGTGGCGCCGCAGGTGAAGATGGGGCCCGGCGTCGCGACGCTCTCGCCCATGCCGGCCGACAGGACCGCCGACCGCCCGACGGGGCTGGAGACCGTCGACCATCGCGTGCTGACCTATGCCGATCTCAAATCGCTGACGCCCCATGCGGACAGGCGTCCGCCGACCCGGACGCTCGACATCCACCTGACCGCGAACATGGAGCGCTATATGTGGTCCTTCGACGGGGTGAAGCTGTCGGATGGGGCGGACCCTATTCCCTTCCGCCATGGGGAGCGGGTGCGCGTCAACCTGATCAACGACACGATGATGCCGCACCCGATCCATCTGCATGGCCATTTCTTCGAACTGGTGACCGGCGCGGGCGACCATAATCCGCTCAAGCACACGGTGAACGTGCTGCCGGGGGGAAAGGTGAGTTTCGACCTTACCGCCGACGCGCTGGGCGATTGGGCCTTTCACTGCCATATGCTGATGCACATGCACACGGGGATGATGCGCGTCGTGACCGTGCGGCACGCGGGGGACGCGGCATGAAGGCGCCGGTTTGCCTGGCCGCGCTGCTGCTCGCTTCCGCCGCCTTGCCGGTCTGGGCGCAGGATCATGGCGGGATGGACCACGGCGCCATGCAGCAGGAGGATCATTCCGACCATCCGCCTGCCGGGGACGCCCATGCCGGTCACGGCCAGCCCGCGCCCGATGACGGCGTACCCGAAGGGGTGGCCCCTCCCATGCCGTCCGATCATGCCTCGGAAGCCTTTTACAACCCCGCCGAAATGGCGCGCGCCCGTGCCGCCATGCTCAAGGAAAGCGGCGGCATGACCTTCTCCCGGCTGATGCTCGACCGGCTCGAATATCGCATGGGCAGGGGCGCCGACGGCTATCATTGGGAAGGGGAGGGCTGGATAGGCGGCGACATCGACCGTTTCGCCTTCAAGACCGAAGGAGAGGGCGAATTCGGCGGCCCGCTGGAAAGCGCGGAGGTGCAGGCGCTTTACAGCCACGCCATCGATCCCTGGTTCAACCTGGAAGCCGGCGTCCGCCACGACATTCGCCCCGATCCGCAGCGGACCTATGCGGTGGTGGGGATAGAGGGCCTCGCCCCCTATTGGTTCGAGGTCGGCGCGCAGGCCTTTCTGTCCGACAAGGGCGACGCGCATCTGCGGCTGGAGGGCAGCTACGACCAGCGCATTACCCAGCGCCTGATCCTGCAACCGGCGGTGGAGATCAACCTCGCGGCGCAGGACGTGCCGGAACTCGGCATCGGTTCGGGTCTTTCCGACATCGAGTTGGGATTGCGCCTGCGCTATGAATTCGCGCGTGAATTCGCGCCCTATGTCGGGGTCAACTGGGAACGCAAGCTGGGCGACACCGCCCGCTTCACCCGGCGGTATGGAGAGCGGGCTTCAACGACCAGCCTGGTGATGGGCGTGCGCTTCTGGTTCTGATCGCCTGACCGCGGTCAGGAACCGGCGGTCCCGCCATCCGTTGGAAGGAGCAGGTCTTTCACCGGAAGGAGTGTCGCATGATCCGTCTGGCCATTATTTCGCTCGTGATCGCCGCCGTGCTCGCCATATTGGGCTTCGGCGGCGCGGCGGGCGCCTTCGTGGGTATCGCGAAGTTCCTGTTCGTGCTGGCGATCGCACTGTTCGTCATCTTCCTCGTCCTTGGCCTGATGGCTGGCAAGGGGATCAAGAACGCGATAGACCGATGACCCATGACGGAGATCGGTGCTGGAGTGGATGAAACCGGGCGGCTGGTCCGCGACGAGGCGGGTTTTCTGCTCCAGCGCGATCTGGGCGGCAGTTTCCGCCTGGTGTTGCTGCGGGTGCCCGTCGACCATGTGGAAAAGCGGGTGCGGGTTCAGGGCTATTATGCCGGCGACGGCATAGTGGAGGTGGAGGGGGTGGCCGCGGCCTGACGGCGCGCAGCCCTCCTCCGATCAGGGATTGATCGAGTCGCGCGGATCGCCGGAAGCCATGACGTCATGCGTGCTGACGAAACGGGCGCAGGCTCCGAAACCACGGTTGTTCTCCAGGGGCAGGGCGGTTTCGCAATAGGCGCATTCGGCCATCAGCCGGCCGACCATCCACTGGCTGCGGCCGCAACTGGGGCAGTGATTGGCTTCCCCCGGATGATAGTGGATGATGTAACCCCTTAAGGCCGGGTCGAAAGACTTGCCGGTCGCGAGGCTGGAAACTGGGCGCATCGTCTCTTCCTCCTCAGACATATATCTCGGCATCGACGTAAAATTCGGAAATTTCCCCCGAGCTTCACATCAGCATTGATGCAACGACGAACGTCAGAGCGAGCGACCCTTTATCATCTCTGCAAAGCCCGCTCCTTGCACCAGAACGCGGCTGCAACCCAATGTATCCCGCCCCGGAGGACCGCGTCTACAAGAAAGATTATCGAGGACCGTCCCATTTTCGCGCCTTCGCATTTGACTTGAGGCGCGCAGGCGCTATGGCGGCGCGCATCGGGACATATCCGCTTCGGCCGTGAGTTGGGGCGCATCCCGCCACCTTGCCGTCCGGTCTTTTTTCGCCGTCCGGCGAGCCTCTGGTGGAATAGCGTCATCCTGCCTGCTCCTGGCCGGGCAACTGCGAGGAGACGCACGACTCATGACCGCCATCGGACAGGACACACTCGGCACGCGCGACACTTTGAAGGTCGGCGGCAAGGACATCGCCTATTATTCGCTGAAGAAGGCCGCCGCGAAGCTTGGAGACGTTTCGCGCCTGCCTTTCTCGATGAAGGTGCTGCTGGAGAACCTGCTCCGTTTCGAGGACGGCGTCACCGTCACCACCGACGACATCCAGGCGATCGTCGACTGGCAGAATGACAAGGGCAAGGCGGAGCGGGAGATCCAGTATCGCCCCGCCCGCGTGCTGATGCAGGACTTCACTGGCGTCCCCTGCGTGGTCGACCTGGCCGCCATGCGCGACGCGATGACCGCGCTGGGCGCCGACGCCGGCAAGATCAACCCGCAGGTTCCCGTCCACCTCGTCATCGACCACTCGGTCATGGTCGATGAATTCGGCACGCCCAAGGCGTTCGAACAGAATGTGGAAATCGAATATCAGCGCAATATGGAGCGCTACGACTTCCTGAAATGGGGTTCGAAGTCGCTCGCCAACTTCTACGCCGTGCCGCCGGGCACCGGCATCTGCCATCAGGTGAACCTGGAAAATATCGCGCAGGCCGTCTGGTCGAGCGAAGGCCCCGACGGCGTCACCGTCGCCTATCCCGACACCTGCGTCGGCACCGACAGCCACACCACCATGATCAACGGCCTGGGCGTGCTGGGCTGGGGCGTGGGCGGCATCGAGGCTGAGGCCGCGATGCTGGGCCAGCCCGTCTCCATGCTCATTCCCGAAGTCGTCGGCTTCCGCTTCACCGGCGAACTGAAGGAAGGCGTCACCGCCACCGACCTCGTCCTCACCTGCACCCAGATGCTGCGCGCCCGTGGCGTGGTCGGCCGCTTCGTCGAATATTTCGGCCCCGGCCTTGCCACCCTGTCGCTGGCCGACCGTGCGACGCTGGCCAACATGGCGCCGGAATATGGCGCGACCTGCGGCTTCTTCGGCATTGACGACAAGACGCTCGACTATATGCGCCTGACCGGCCGCACCGAAGAGAATATCGCCCTGGTCGAAGCCTATGCCAAGGAGCAGGGCTTCTGGATCGATCCGTCGGTCGAACCGGTCTTCACCGACACGCTGGAACTGGACCTCGGCACCGTCGTCCCCAGCCTCGCAGGGCCGAAGCGCCCGCAGGACCGCGTTTCGCTGCCGGAAGTGGACGATGTGTTCAACGCCGACATGGAAAAGGTCTACAAGAAGGCCCAGGCGCGCGTTCCGGTCGAGGGCAAGGATTTCGACATTGGCGACGGCGACGTCACCATCGCCGCGATCACCAGCTGCACCAACACCTCGAACCCCGGCGTCCTGGTCGCCGCGGGCCTCGTCGCCAAGAAGGCGAACGAACTGGGCCTGAAGCCCAAGCCCTGGGTCAAGACCTCGCTGGCGCCCGGCTCGCAGGTGGTCACCGACTATCTGGAAAAGGCAGGGCTTCAGTCGCATCTCGACGCCGTCGGCTTCAACCTCGTCGGCTATGGCTGCACCACCTGCATCGGCAACTCCGGCCCGCTGGCCGAGCCGATCAGCAAGGCGATCAACGAAAACGGCCTGGTCGCCGCCGCCGTCATCTCCGGCAACCGCAATTTCGAGGGCCGCGTGTCGCCCGACGTGCGCGCCAACTTCCTGGCCTCGCCGCCGCTGGTCGTCGCCTATGCGCTGAAGGGCACGGTGGTCGAAGACTTCATCACCACGCCGATCGGGACTGGCAAGGACGGTCAGCAGGTGTTCCTGAAGGACATCTGGCCGACCAACGACGAAGTGGCCTCGACCATGGCGGGCTGCATGGACCGCCAGATGTTCCAGGCGCGCTATGCCAATGTCTACAAGGGCGACGCCCACTGGCAGGCGATCGACGTCACCGGTTCGGACACCTATAGCTGGCGCGCCGGCTCTACCTATGTCGCCAACCCGCCCTATTTCGAGGGCCTGACCATGACCCCGAAGCCGGTCACCGACATCGTGGAAGCCAAGCCGCTGGCGATCTTCGGCGACTCGATCACCACCGACCACATCTCCCCGGCCGGTTCGATCAAGGCGACCAGCCCGGCGGGCAAGTGGCTGCAGGAGCGTCAGGTGGCGCAGGCCGACTTCAACAGCTACGGCGCGCGCCGCGGCCATCACGAGGTCATGATGCGCGGCACCTTCGCCAATATCCGCATCAAGAACCTGATGCTGGACGGCGTCGAGGGCGGCATGACCCGCTATGAAGGCGAAGTCATGCCGATCTACGACGCGGCGATGAAGCACAAGGCCGACGGCACCCCGCTGGTCGTCATCGGCGGCAAGGAATATGGCACCGGTTCGTCGCGCGACTGGGCGGCGAAGGGCACCAACCTGCTGGGCGTGCGCGCCGTCATCGTAGAGAGCTTCGAACGTATCCACCGTTCGAACCTGGTCGGCATGGGCGTGCTGCCGCTCCAGTTCAAGGACGGCCAGAACAAGGACACGTTCGGTCTGACCGGCGACGAAACCTTCACCATCCAGAATGTCGCCGGCCTGAAGCCGCGCCAGGATGTCGAAGTGATCGTGAAGCGCGCGGACGGTTCCACCTTCACCTTCACCGCGCTTTGCCGCATCGATACCGTCAACGAACTGGATTATTTCCTGAACGGCGGCATCCTCCAATATGTGCTGCGCAAGCTCGCCGCCTGACCGGCCAACGCATAAGGATGATGAAAAGGGCTCTCTCCATGAGGAGGGAGCCCTTTTCCTTTGGAGGCAAGGCCGAGATCGCAGGAGCCGCCGCATGGCCGCTATCAGGTCAATCCCCATCATCGACCGTGTCGGGCCCTGCGCGGGCAGGGCAGGGTGCGCCCCAGGAAGAGGGCGGCAGGCGGAACGCGCGCCACCCACCCTTCATCGTCATTCACCACCTGTTCAATGGCTCCCGGCTATGCCAAGGTCATGGAAATGAAGCGGTTCAGACTGATAGCAGGCCTGGGGGCCATGGCGGTGCTTTTCGCCGCGAATTCTTCCGCTTATGCCAGCAGCCAGCGCGATGAGCAGGATGCCGCGCGCCGCGCGATGCTGGACGGACAGGTCATGCCATTTTCCGTCATCAAGCGCCGGGTGGATGCCGCCATGGGCGGCGCCACCTATCTGGGCAGCGAATTCAACCCGTCCACCAATCGATACCGCCTGAAATATGTGAAGGACGGCAAGGTGCTATGGGTTGATGCGGACGGTCGCACGGGCGATATAATCGGCTGGGCGCGCTGACAGGCGCGCGTCGGGCATAACAACAGAAACGGGGCCATATGCGTCTGCTGATCGTCGAAGATGAACCTAGCCTCGGGCAACAGCTCCGCAACACGCTGGAAGGCGCGGGCTATGCCGTGGATCTGGCCGACGATGGCGAGGACGGGCATTTTCTGGGTGCGACCGAAAGCTATGACGCGGTCGTCCTGGATCTCGGCCTGCCCACCATCGACGGCCTTACCGTGCTGGACCGCTGGCGCAAGGAGGGACGCAGCTTCCCGGTGCTGGTGCTGACGGCGCGCGACAGCTGGTCAGACAAGGTGGCCGGGCTGGACGCGGGCGCCGACGATTATCTTGCCAAGCCTTTCCAGAGCGAGGAACTGATCGCCCGCCTGCGCGCGCTGATCCGCCGCGCATCGGGCAATGCGTCGAGCGAACTGACGGCGGGCGACGTAAGGCTGGATACGCGCTCGGGCAAGGTGACGCTGAAGGGCGAGCCGGTGAAGCTCACCGCGCAGGAATATAAGCTGCTGTCCTACCTCCTTCACCACAAGGGCAAGGTGGTGAGCCGCACCGAATTGATCGAGCATATCTACGATCAGGATTTCGACCGCGATTCCAATACGATCGAAGTGTTCGTGACCCGCATCCGCAAGAAGCTGGGCGCGGACGTCATCACGACGATCCGGGGCCTGGGCTACAGCCTGGATGAACCGGGGCGGTAATCGCTCATCTTCCGTTCGGGCTTCGGGCGAACGGAAACAAAGGCTTTTGCGTCTTTGACTGACCAGCCGCAAGTTAGCTCGACCGGATCGCTCAGCCGCCGCATGATCGGCATCGCGGCGCTGTGGATCAGCCTGCTGCTGCTGGGCGGCGGGCTGGCGCTGGATCGGGTGCTGTCCGACGCGATCACGCGCAATTTCGACGACGGCATGAACTATGTCCTGACCGCCATGATCGCGTCGGCCGAGATCGGGCCGGACGGAGAGGTGCTGTTCAACCGCGAGCCTGCCGACCAGCGTTTCCTGGAGCCCAATAGCGGCATCTATTACCAGATCAGCGGCAAGGGGCATGAGGATTGGCGGTCGCGTTCGCTGTGGGACCGGGCGCTGAAGGTCAATCCGGAGCATCATGACGACGCCCCGCACATCTACGACAGCAACCAGTTTCCGGGCGAAGACCTGCGCGTGATGGAACGCAGCATCATCCTGCCCGGATCGGACACGCGCTGGATGTTCATGGTGGCGCAGGCGCGCGAGGGACTGGACGCGCAGATCAAGACGCTGCGATCGACCCTGTTCGAGAGCTTTGCCCTGCTGGCGCTGGGGCTGATCGTGCTGGCGACGTTGCAGACCATTTACGGGCTGCGGCCGCTCCGCAAGGTGCGGCATGAAATCGTGCGGATGCGCGCGGGCGAAAAGAATCGCGTGACCGAGCCGATGCCCGCCGAGGTGCTGCCCATGGTCGAGGAACTGAACGCCCTGCTCGCCCATAATGAGCGGCAGGCGGAGGAAGCGCGGACCCATGCGGGCAATCTCGCCCATGCACTCAAGACGCCGCTGACCGTGATCATGAACGCCGCGACCGCACAATCGCCCGATCTGGGCGATACGGTCATCCGGGAAGCGACGACGATGCGGCGGCAGGTCGACCACCATCTGGCGCGGGCGCGCGCGGTCGGACGGCGCGGCGCGGCGCAGAGCCGGGCGGAAGTATGGGCCAGCCTGGATGCGGTGGAAAGGGCCGTCCAGCGGCTCTATCCCGAAGTCCGCATCGACATGGATGGCGACAAGGAAGCCGCCGTGCGGGTCGAACGGCAGGACCTGGACGAAATGCTGGGCAACCTGATCGAGAACGCCGCCAAATATGGCGGGGGCAGCGTGTTCGCGACCGTAGGGCGCAAGGGGGCGATGGTCGAAATCCTTGTGGAGGATGACGGCACGGGCATTCCGCAGGCAGACCGCACGCGCATTTTCGACCGGGGCGTAAGGCTGGATTCGGGGAAGCCGGGGACAGGCCTTGGCCTCGCCATCGTGCGGGACGTCGCGGAAATCTATGGGGGGTCCGTCGCGCTGGAGGAAAGCGACGATCTGGGCGGAGTTCTGGTCCGGCTGCGGCTGCCCGCGGCCTGATGCGGCGGCATCTCTATCTTGCCTGCGGTTTCCTGTCGCTTGGGCTGGGGGCGGTCGGAGCCTTCCTGCCGCTCCTGCCGACGGTGCCGTTCATGATCCTGGCGGCCTTCTGCTTCGCGCGGTCGAGCCCGGCGCTGGAGTCGCGCCTGCTGGAGCACCGCCATTTCGGTCCGCATATCCGGCATTGGCGGGAAAAGGGCGCGATCAGCCGGCGAGGAAAGAAGGCGGCGCTGGCGGCTTTTGCTTTCAGCATGGTGCTGGCGTTCATATTTTCGCCATTTCCGTGGTTCTTGGTCCCTGCGGCGGCCGCTGCGATCGGCGGGACATGGATATGGACGCGGCCCGAAGCTTGAAGCGCGACCTTTTCTGCGCAGAAAGCGGGCAGGCCGTTTTTCTTCCCCCGTTCGCCCTGAGCCCGTCAAACCTGTCCTGAGCGCCGGCCTTGCACGCAGTCGAAGGGCGCTTCAGCTCTTCTTGAGAGAGGTCATTTCAGGAGAAAGGCGAAGGGCTTCCGACAGGCTCGGCCCGAACCGTGCTCTTGTGTCCGTCCCTGGCCCTCATCCACCAAATCCCGCATTTTCTACAGCAGCGTATCGATGCTATGGATGGCAAGTCCCACCAGCCCGCCCACCAGCGTGCCGTTGACCCGGATATATTGCAGGTCGCGGCCGACCGCATGCTCAAGCCGGCTGGTGACGGTCCCCGCATCCCATCCGCGCACCGTCTCGCTGACCAGCTTGACGATGGCATCGCCATAGGTTGCCGTCGCCCCCACGGCGGCACGCCGCACGAAGCGGTTGATAAGGAACCGCAGCCGCGCGTCCTGTTGCAAGGTCGCGCCAAGCTGATGGAGCGCTTCGCCCAGACGCCCCGCCATCGCCTTGCCGGGATCGCGCACCGCGCGCAACAGCCCGCCGCGCGCCTGTTCCCACAGACCATCGATCCAGCGCTGCATTGCCGGATTGTCGACCACCTCGTCACGGATGCGCGCCACGCGCGCCTGCATCTCCAGATCGAATTGCAGGTCGGCGGCGAGCTTCGTCAGGCCCTCCTCGGCCTTCAGGCGCAGGCTGTGCGCCGGGTCCTGCGCCATGTCGGCCAGCAGCTTGCGCAGCCCGTCGATGATCGCGTTGGACAGATTTTCGTCAAGGCCGGTCCAGCGCATTATCTTGCCCGACCGGTCATGCACCATCTGCCGGATCAAATGGTCGTTCGCCTCCAGCGTGCGATCCGCCCATAGGATGATGCCGTCCATCACCGGGGCGTGGCGCCCGTCCCGCATCGCGGCTTCCAGCGCTTGCCCGATCAGGGGGGCAAGGTTCATGGCGCGCAGGCGCTGGGCGATGGCGCCCTTCACCATGCCGCCCAGCCGTTCCTGGTCCAGCGCTTCCAATATATCGGCGGCGAGCCGGGACGCGCCCTCGCGCAGCCTGCCGTCGCCGCTGGAGGGACTCGACAGGAAGCGTCCCGCGGCGGCCGCCATGTCCAGCCGCTGCATCCGCCGCGCCACCACGGCGGGCGTAAGGAAATTGTCGCGCAGGAACAAAGCGAGCGTATCCCCAATCCGATCCTTGTTGCGCGGGATGATCGCGGTATGCGGGATCGGCAGGCCCAGCGGGTGGCGGAACAGGGCGGTGACGGCGAACCAGTCGGCCAGTCCGCCGACCATCGCCGCCTCGGCAAAGGCCTGGACGAAGCCGATGGCGGGGTGGAGGTGCGCCGTCGCCCGCGCCGCCAGGAACAGCGCCGCCATGACCAGCAGCATGCCCGTCGCCACCGTCCGCATGCGCCGCGCCGGATGGACAGGGCTGGCGACGGCGGGCCGGGGCGGAGCAAGCATCTTCATGACCAGCTAACGGTTACGCCGCCGTTTCGTTCAGGCAAGCGCTTCTTTTCCGGGGAAGGGGATGGACGGCCGGCAATTGGCCGAAGGGCGCCCGGCCACCTTATTTTTCCAGCGCATATTGCACCGTCAGCGTCACCGAGGACCCGACCTGTCCCGGCTCCACCGGCGTCGCCGGCGCTGAGTCCGCCTTGAACCGGGCCGCTGCCATCACCGGCATGGGCGGCTGCCCGCCGCTGTTGCTCTCCGCCAGCGAGACGAGCCTTGCCGAGCGATAACCCGCCGCCAGGGCATAGAAATCGGCCTGCGCCCTGGCGGTCTTCAACGCCGCCGCCCGGGCCTGCGCCAGCATCGGCGTGGGATCGCTGATCGAGAAGCTCGGCCCGTTCACATTGGTCGCTCCGGCCTCCACCATCGTGTCGAGCAGGGTTCCCACCTTCCTGATGTCGCGCAGCTTCACCGATAGCTGGTTCGAAGCCTCATAGCCGATGAAACGCGGCCCGGCGGGCTGGCCGTCGCGGTTGCTATAGTCATATTGCGCGCTCAGATTGATGCCGCTGGTCTGGATGTCCTTCTTCGGAATGCCCGCCTTCACCAGCGCGGCGACCAGCCTGTCCATCTGCACCGCATTGTCGCGCATCGCCTGCGCGGCGGTCTGGGCGCGCGTCTGGACCCCGGTACCCACCGTCGCCATGTCGGGCGCCGCCTCCACGGTCTCGGTGACGTTCAATGTCACGACCGGCGCGGTTTCTGCGATGGTCACGCTGGTCTGCGCAGCGGCCGCGACGGGCAGGGCGGCGGCGGCAACGACAGCGGATGCCATCAGGGCGAACGTGGATTTCACAGGGCTTTCTCCTCAAGAAGCGATGCAACGACATTGTGACGGCTGCGATGAATGGACGCTGACATGCGTTGAAAGCCGTCAGACAGCTTCCGGTTCCCCCCCTTGCCCCAGGCGCGCCAAAGCCCTAGCTGCACGGCCATGGTGGCTCCCATTCTCTCCTTCGAAAATCTTGGCCTGTCCCAGGGCACCCATTGGCTTTTCCGCAATCTCGACATTTTCGTCGGGGATCGGGACCGGCTGGCGCTGATCGGCCGCAACGGCGCGGGAAAGACCACGCTGCTGAAACTGATCGCCGGCCAGATCGAACCGGACGAGGGCACGCGCTCTGTCCGTCCGGGCGCCCGCGTCATCATGCTGGAGCAGGACCCTGACGTTTCCGGCTTCGCCACGCTGCGCGACTTCGCGCTGGCGGGCCAGTTCGCGCCGCCCGCGCATGAGGTGGACGCCATCGCCAGCCAGCTCGGTACGGACCTCAACCGAGAGGCCGCGACCGCTTCGGGAGGCGAACGCCGCCGCGCCGCCATCGCCCGCGCCCTCGCGAGCGAACCCGATCTGCTGCTGCTGGACGAACCGACCAACCATCTCGACATCGACGCCATCGACTGGCTGGAGGGCTGGCTGGGCCGCTATAATGGCGCGTTCATCGTCATCAGCCATGACCGCGCCTTCCTGACGCGCCTCACGCGCCAGACGCTGTGGCTGGACCGTGGCGGCATCCGCCGCAACGAAATCGGCTTCGGCGGTTTCGAGCAGTGGATGGAAGCGGTCTATGCCGAGGAAGCCCGCGCCGCAGAGAAGCTGGACGCCCGGCTCAAGATCGAGGCGCACTGGCTGGAACGCGGCGTCACCGCCCGGCGCAAGCGCAACCAGGGCCGCCTTGCCAAGCTCCACGAAATGCGGGCCCAGCGCGCCGCCATGGTGGGACCGCAGGGTGTCGCGAAAATCGCCGTCGCCAGCGACGACAACAAGACGAAAAGTGTCATCACCGCTGAGCATGTCACGAAGAATTTCGGCGACCGCACCGTCATCAGGGATTTCTCGCTGCGCATCCAGCGCGGCGACCGGATCGGCATCGTCGGCGGCAATGGCGCGGGCAAGACCACGCTCCTCAAACTGCTGACCGGTGAACTCGCGCCCGACAGCGGACAGGTCCGTCAGGCCAAATCGCTCGACATGATCTTCATCGACCAGCAGCGCAGCCTGATGCAGGCCGACAGGCGCGTGCGCGACGTTCTGGCCGAAGGCGGCGACTGGATCGACGTGCGCGGCACGCGCAAGCATGTCCATGGCTATCTGAAGGAATTCCTCTTCGACCCCTCGCTGGCGGAGGCGCGCGTCGGCACCCTGTCGGGCGGCGAGCGCTCACGGCTGCTGTTCGCCCGCGAATTCGCCCGCGAATCGAACCTGCTGGTGCTGGACGAGCCGACCAACGACCTGGACCTCGAAACGCTCGACCTGCTTCAGGAAGTCATTGCCGATTATGAGGGCACCGTCCTGATCGTCAGCCACGACCGCGACTTCCTCGACCGCACGGTGACGGTCACGCTTGGCCTGGACGGCTCCGGCACCGTCGACGTGATCGTCGGCGGCTATGCGGATTGGGTCGCCAAGCGCCAGCCGAAGAACGCGCCCAGGCAAGAGAAGAAGGCTGCGCCGCCGCCCCCGCCGAAAAGCGCGTCGACCAAGCTCAGCTACAAGGACCAGCGCGACTTCGACCTGCTGCCCAAGCGGATAGAGGAGATGGAGGCGGCCATTGCCCGCGATGAGCAAGCGCTGGCCGATCCCGATCTCTACAGCCGCGATCCCGGCAGGTTCGACCTGCTCAGCAAGGCGATCGAAAAGGCTCGCGCCGAAAAGGAAGCCGCGGAGGAACGCTGGCTGGAACTGGCGGAAAAGGCGGAAGGGCTGGGTGCCTAGAATGCCTTGCGCCATCCTCCTCATCTGGTAGCCAGATGGCGGAAAAAGGGGACAGGCGCATGGAACAATCCGCGACGATGCAGGACAATGACATGATCGACGGCCATCATGCGGTCCATTATGTCAACCGCGTCGGCTGGCTGCGCGCGGCCGTTCTGGGCGCCAATGACGGCATCGTCTCCACCGCCAGCCTGCTCACCGGCATCGCTGCGTCGGGGGCGTCGCGGGATACCATCCTTCTGTCGGGCATCGCCGCGCTGGTGGCGGGCGCCATGTCGATGGCCGCGGGCGAATATGTGTCCGTCAGCGCCCAGTCCGATACGGAGCGCGCCGATCTGGCCAAGGAAAAGAAGGCGCTTGCCCAACAGCCCCAGGTGGAATGGGAGGAATTGCGCGACATCTACGTCGATCGCGGCCTGACGGCTGACCTTGCGGGCCAGGTGGCGACGCAGTTGATGAACGTCGACGCGCTCGCCGCCCATGCGCGGGACGAGCTGGGCATTTCCGACATCAGCACCGCGCGGCCCGTCCAGGCGGCGCTGACCTCCGCCGCGACCTTCTCCGCAGGCGCGGTCGCCCCTGTGCTGGCCGCCGTCGCCAATCCGTCGCACGCCATCGCGGCCGTCGCCGTCACGTCGCTGCTGTGCCTTGCGGTGCTTGGCTATGTCGGCGCCCGCCTGGGTGGCGGCGGGGTAGCGCGGGCGGTGGCTCGCGTCGTTTTCTGGGGCGTTTTCGCGATGCTTGCGACCTCCGGGGTAGGCAAGCTCTTCGGCGCCGCCATATGATGGGGGAAGCCGTCCATTCGCAAGGAGAGCATGCCATGATCCAGCAAATCCCGCTCAAGACCATCAAGGGCGCCGACGCCAGCCTGGCCGACTATGCGGGCAAGGTGGTTCTGGTGGTCAACGTCGCCTCCCAATGCGGCCTGACCCCGCAATATGAGGGGCTGGAAAAGCTCTATCGCGACTATAGGGACAAGGGGCTGGTCGTCGCCGGCTTCCCCGCCAATGACTTCGGTGCGCAGGAACCGGGCAGCAATGAAGAGATCGCGACCTTCTGCACGACCAATTTCGGCGTCGATTTCCCGATGTTCGAGAAGATCGTCGTCACCGGGCCGGAAAAGCACCCGCTCTACGCAGCGCTGACCGGCGCGCAGCCGAGTTCGCAGGGGGCCGGGGCCGAGTTCCGCGAAAAGCTGATCGGCTATGGCATCACGCCCAATCCCGAACCCGAAGTGCTCTGGAATTTCGAGAAGTTCCTGATCGCGAAGGATGGCAGCGTGGCCGCCCGCTTCGCGCCCTCGACCACGCCCGACGATGCCGGGCTGATCGCGGCCATAGAGGCGGAACTGGCGAAATAGCGCCCAGCGCCGCCCCATGAACCAGACGCTGCTGCCGCAAATCGGCCCGGTGCTGGAGACGCTCGGCATCGTCGGCACTTTCGTCTTCGCCGCGTCCGGGGCGCTGGCGGCCGCGCGCCTGCGCCAGACGCTCGTCACCTTCGCCTTCTTCGCGCTGGTGACGGGGGTAGGGGGCGGGACTGTCCGAGACCTGCTGATCGGCGCGCCGGTCTTCTGGGTCCGCGACGCCGTGCCCGCCATCGCCTGCATGATGGCGGCGCTGCTCGTCTGGTTCACCCCGCGCCGTTTGTGGAGCGACAGCGCTCTCGACTGGCTGGATGCGGTGGGGCTCGCCGCCTTCGCCGTCTATGGCGCGGCCAAGGCGATGAGCTATGGCGTGCCGCCGCTGGTGGCGGCGATGATGGGCGTCGTCACCGGCTGCGTCGGCGGCATCATGCGCGACCTGCTGGCGGGGGAGCCGTCCATATTGTTGCGGCCGGAACTGTACGTGACGGCGGCGGCGCTCGCGGCGGGCCTGTTCGTCGTCCTGCGCTGGATCGGGCTGGACGTCCCCGTCGCGGGCGTCATCGCCGCGCTGCTCGGTTTCCTGCTGCGGGCCGTCGCGATGCGGAAAGGGCTCGGGCTGCCGCACTACCAGACGGAAGACTGAACCGGCGTCCGCGGATAGCGTCCGCCGTCACCCATGCGCCTTTTTCCGCCGGGTTTCCCAACCCTTTCTGGCGGCGGCGGACCGATCGGCGGCCGGACGCCGGGCCGACGCCGCGCCGCCCTTCTTCCCGCCCTTGCGCGAGGAGGCATGGCTGTCCGGCTTGCCCCGGCCGGAGCCGGATTTGTTGCCGCCGCCCGATTCCTTGTTGACGGTCGCCCAGGCGCGCCGTTCCGCTTCCTTGCGGGACACGCCGCGATCCTCATAACCCTGCTCGATATGCTCCGCCTTGCGCTTCTGCTTGTCGGTGTAGCTGCTCTTGTCGCCCTGGGGCATGATCGTCTCCTTTTCCTTGCATTCCAGGCTAACGATCGAACCGGCGGGCCGTTCACATCGCTGCACAGGCGTTACGACGCGGGAACCGAACGACGGGGGGAACAGGGCGGTCCGGCCCGCGTTCACCAGCGCATGGAGCAGCGCATTCTTCTCGAACGGCTGGCGCGGCATCTGGCCGCCCGCAATCCCGACCTGGGTCCGGATCGCTGGCAGGAACAGGTGGAAACCGCGGCAGGCCTGCTCGCCATCATCAAGGACCCCAACGATGCCATGCGGCAGGCGGGTGACGAACGGGTCTGGCAGGCGATGATCGACGCCGCGCTGCGCCAGCGCTGGGCCGTCGCCTCCGCGCCCTCCGTGGAACCGCCGGGCGGCACCGACGAGGAAGGCGACATCCCGCTGACGCCGGACACCGTCAGCGGCAACCGGGCCGAATGGGTCCATCTGCACCAAACACAGGAGAAGCCGAAATGAAGGGGTTGTTGAAACTCGCATTCCTCACCGGACTGGGCGCCGTGGCGTGGAGGGGATGGAAGGAGTGGCAGGCGCAGCGCGACGCGGGCGACTATCGCGGGACCGGCTTCTCCTCCGGCCCCGTGCGCGATGCCGGGCCGGACGAGCAGCATATCGACGCGCGCGACTGGGACATGGTGGACGAGCAGGTCGATGAAAGCTTCCCCGCCAGCGACCCGCCGGGCAATTATCGCGGGCTGCATTGAGCCGCCGGCTCGCCCCCTTATCGATCCGATCGCTTCCCAATCCATTGCACCGCTTGCGCCCCGCCTCTATTGAGGCGGCTGCCGGTCCCATGCCGGGGCCAACAGGGGAATAATATCAATGCCTTCGGGTCTGATCGCGCTGCTCGACGACGTGGCGGGGATTGCCAAGCTTACCGCCAGTTCGCTGGACGATGTCGCCGCCGCCGCGGGCAAGGCGGGCTCGAAGGCGGCCGGCGTCGTGATCGACGACACCGCCGTCACGCCGCGCTATGTCATGGGCCTGACGCCGGACCGCGAACTCCCCATCATCTGGAAGATCGCCAAGGGATCGCTGCGCAACAAGCTGCTGTTCCTGCTCCCCGCCGCGCTGGTTCTGAGCGCCCTCGCGCCCTGGCTTCTGCCCCCCTTGCTGATGCTGGGCGGCGCTTTTCTCTGTTTCGAAGCCGCCGAAAAGCTGCTGGAGGCAGTGCAGGGCGGCCATGATCTGGCGGAGGAGGCGCTGGAAACGCACAGTTCGAAGGAGCTGGAGGACCAGAAGGTCTCCGGTGCGATCCGCACCGACTTCATCCTCTCGGGCGAGATCATGGCGATCGCGCTCGGCACCGTGGCGGCGGAACCGATCTGGGAGCAGGCGATCGTCCTGATCGTCGTCGCCTTCCTGATCACCGCCGGCGTCTATGGCGTCGTCGGCTTCATCGTGAAGATGGACGATATCGGCCTGCATCTGGCGGAGCGGCGTTCGGCCGGCGCACGGGTGATGGGCCGGGCGATGGTGAAGGCCATGCCGGTGCTGATGCGGATATTGGGCGTCGTCGGCACGGCGGCCATGCTCTGGGTCGGCGGGGGCCTGATCGTCCACGGGCTGCACGAATTTCACTGGGATCTCATCCCCGGCGCCATCCATCATGTCGCGGAAGCCGCGGGCCGGGGGCTGCCCGCCATCGCCCCGGTGGTGGAATGGGTCGTGAACGCCGCGGGCGCGGCTATCGTCGGGCTGGTCGTCGGCGGCATCGTCGTGGCGGTGCTGCACCTCTTCAAAAAGCACTGATCGATGCGTTCACCCTGGCGTCTGGAGGCCGGGGCGCTGACCGCGCTCGCGCTGCCGATGATCGCGGGCAATATCGCCTGGGCCGGCATCGCGGCGACCGACCTGCTGCTGCTGGGCCGGCTTGGCGCGGGCGCGGTGGCTTCGGGGGCGCTGGCGATCAACCTGTTCAACGCGCTGCTGATCTTCGGCATGGGGCTTGTCACCGCCGCCGCGCCGCTGATCGCCACGGAGCGGGGGCGTCGGCGGCATTCGGTGCGCGACGTCAGGCGGACGGTGCACCAGACGCTGCGCGCGGCGACCCTGTTCGTACTGCCCGCCTGGGCGCTGCTCTGGGAAAGCGAATCCATCCTGCTGCTGATGGGGCAGGAGGCGGACCTGGCGGCGCAGGCGGGCGAACTGATGCGCGGCCTGCAATGGGCGCTGCTGCCCTTTCTGGGCTTCACCACGCTGCGCAACTTCATTTCCGCGCTGGAACGGCCGGTCTGGGGCCTGATCATCATGGTCTGCGCCATCCCGTTCAACCTGCTGGCGGGCTGGACCCTGATCTTCGGGCATCTGGGTTTTCCCGCGCTGGGGATTTTCGGCGCGGGCATCGCCAGCACGCTGTCCTCCTCCTTCCTGTTCCTCGGGCTGCTGTCGGTCATCCTGATCGACCGGCGGTTCCGCCGCTATCGCCTGCTGGGGCGATTCTGGACCCGTGATCGCGAACGGCACCGGGCCGTCTGGGCGCTGGGCCTGCCGATCGCGATCACCCTGGGGCTGGAAACCACCGTGTTCAACGCCTCCGCCTTCCTGATGGGGCTGATCGACCGCGACTCGCTGGCGGCGCACGCCGTCGCGATCCAGATCGCCGCGCTCGTCTTCATGGTGCCGATGGGCATCGGCCAGGCGGCGACCGTGCGCGTGGGCCTCGCCTATGGAAAGGGCGATCTGGCGGCGGTCGGCCGTGCGGGCTGGCTGGCGCTGGCGATCGGGACCGGATTCGCGCTGATCGCCGCGACAATGCTCATCGCCTTTCCGCGCATGCTGATCTCCGCTTTCCTGAACCTTGCCGATCCCGCCAATGCGCGGACGGCGATGCTGGCGGTCGGTTTCCTGGGCGTCGCGGCGCTGTTCCAGTTGGTGGACGCCGCGCAGGCGGTGGGGGCAGGGGTATTGAGGGGCATACAGGATACCCGCGTGCCGATGATCTTCGCCCTGATCGGCTATTGGGTGATCGGCATCGGAATCGGCATCGTCCTGGCCTTTCCGCTGGGGTTGCAGGGCCTTGGCATCTGGCTGGGACTCGCGAGCGGGCTGGGCGTCGTCGCGCTGCTGCTGGTGGCGCGCTGGGCCTTGCGTGAGCGGCTGCATCTTCTATCGCGCAGGCGAAACGCCTGAATCCATTTGTCGCGGGCATGGGCCGGGTTGCGTCGCCGTGCGATGGTGCGACGCACAAAGCAATTGAACCGGCGCGTCAAATCGGTAATGAAAAACGCATTATGAACGCTCCTACCATGTTCTTCGAGGCGATAGCGCTTCAGAAATGTCTGATGGCGACCTACAACAAGATGGTCGTGAAGCTCGCGCCGCACATCCTCTACACGCGCCATGACGAAATGTTCATCGACGCAGTGACGATAGAGCGCGACGGCCGCCCGCCGCGGGAGCTGAAGCTCGGCACCTTCAAGCTGGCGGGACTGAACGACGTCAGCCTGGTCGATGAAAAGTTCGAGGCGATGCACGGCCTCTATGATCAGGGCGACAGCAAATATAAGGGCGTGACCCTGTTCGCGGTCGAGCCGGAGAGCGCGGCAGCCTGAAACCGCATTGACGGTTGAAGAGGAAAAAGGGCGGTCCTGCGGGGCCGCCCCTTTTCGTTCACGGTCACGCCGTGGAGATTGCAGCGCCATCTGCTCCTCCAAGGACAGGAACTCGCGTCAACCCGCGCCGTGGAAGCTTCATCGCAAAGGGGCTCTCACCGCCGATGCTTGCCCCGCTTCGATCCGATGTGCCGGATATTGGTCGGCCGCCCGCGCCTGACGCTGCCGGGCCGCACGCGGTCCTTCTTGAAGCTCGGCCGCTGGGGCAGGGCGTCGGGCAGTTCGAAGCGCAACGAGCCGTTGATCGGGTCCGCTTCGGCCAGCCGCAATTGCAGCCGCTGCCCGACCGTATAGCGGTCCCCGCTCTCCACGCCTTCCAGCGCCCGCCCGGCTTCGTCGAAGAAGAAACGCTCGTCGCCCAGCGTCGACACCGGCACCAGCCCGTCGCCGCCCAGCCCCTCGACCGTGGCGAAGAAGCCGAAGCTCTGCACCCCGGTGATCCGCGCCTCCATCAGATCGCCCACATGCGCCGCCAGGAACGCCGCGACATAGCGGTCGATGGTCTCCCGCTCCGCCTCCATGGCGCGGCGCTCATGCTGGCTGATCATCTCGCCCACGCGGCCCATATTCTCCATATCCTCGCCGCTCAGCGAAGACCGGTCGGGAATATCCCCCTTGGGCGCGGGCAGCTCCAGCCCATAGGCGCCCACCAGCGCCCGATGCACCAGCAGGTCCGCATAGCGCCGGATCGGCGACGTGAAATGCGCATAGGACCCCAGCGCCAGCCCGAAATGCCCCATATTGGACGGCGCATAATAGGCCTGCGTCTGGCTGCGCAGGATCTGCTCCATGATCTGGGGCTTCTCCTCCGCTTCCCCGATCCGCGCGATCAGCCGGTTGAAGGTGGCGGGTTTCACCACCTGCCCCAGGGCGAATTCGATGTCGAAGGTCGCCAGATAATCCTTCAGCGCCACCAGCTTGTCCCGACTCGGCGGCTCATGGACACGGTACATGACCGGCGCCTTCTTGGCCTCCAGCGCCTTTGCCGCCGCGACATTGGCGGCGATCATATAATCCTCGATCAGCATATGCGCGTCCAGCCGCTCGCGCACCGCCACGCTGACGATCTTGCCATATTCGTCCAGCACCACCCGCCGCTCCGGCAGGTCCAGCGCCAGCGGTTCCCGCTTGTCCCGCGCCTTGCGCAGCAGCGCCCAGCAGGCCCAGAGGGGCTTTAATGCCGGTTCCAACAGGTCAAGGGGCTTTTCGCCGTCGATTGCCGCCTGCGCATCCTCATAGGCCAGCACCGCCGCCACCCGGATCACCGCGCGGGAAAAGCGCCAGCTCTTCACCTTGCCCGCCGCATCCAGCACGAGGTGACAGGCCATGGCCGCACGATCCTCGCCCGCCCGCAGCGAACACATGTCGGACGAAAGCTGGTGGGGCAGCATCGGCACGACCAGGTCGGGGAAATAGACGCTGTTCCCGCGCTTCCTCGCCTCGCGGTCCAGCGCGCTGCCCGGACGCACATAATAGCTGACGTCCGCGATCGCGACGATCGCCTTGTAGCCGCCCTCATTGGCCGGATCATCATCCGGCGCGGCCCAGACCGCATCGTCATGATCCCGCGCATCGACCGGATCGATGGCGACGATGGGCAGGTGCCGCAAATCCTCCCGCTTCTCCTCATGCAAGGCGAGGCTGGAAGCCGTCACCGCCTCCTCCTCGACCCGCTCGGAAAAGACGTGGGGAATGCCATGCTTGTGGATGGCGATCAGGCTGAAACTGCGCGGCGCGAAGGGATCGCCCAATATGTCCGTCACCCGCGCCGTGATCCGGGGCGGGCGCCCCACCGGCTCGGCCAGCACCAGATCGCCCTTCTTCGCCGTGCCGGCGTCCGAAATCGGGGTATCCCGCCGGATGCGCTTGTCGACCGGCCGCAGCCACAGCTTGCCGCCATCCGCTTCCTCGACCACGCCCAGCAATTCCTCGCTCGCCTTGGCAAGCTTCTTCATCGGATGCGCGACCCAGCCGCGCCCCGCTTCCTCCGTCCGCGCCAATATGCGGTCGCCAATCGTCAGCGCGCCGCGCTTGCCCCGCTCCATGACGCGCAGCCGGGGTGCGGGCTGTCCCTCCGCCTCCCAGCGTTCCGGCGTGGCGATCAGGGTGGTGTCGTCGACATCCACGATCCGCAGCACCGTGACCTTGGGCACGCCGCCCATCTTGTGGAAGGCCCGCGCTGGGCCGATGTCGATCAGCCCTTCGTCCGCCATGTCCTTGAGCAGCGCCTTGAGCGCGATCTTCTCCTGCCCCTTGAGACCGAAGGCCTTCGCGATCTCCCGCTTTCCGGCCGGCTGGTCGGACGTGGCGATGAAATCCATCACCTGCTCGCGCGTCGGGAAACCTGCGGGCCGCACCTTGGTCCGGGCGGAGTCGGATTTCTTCTTCTTTTCGGTGGATGCCATGGACCAGCTATAGGGAGAGGGGCTCCCCCGCGCCAGTGCTCCATGGCGGAGGGTCGATGTGAAAAGATAACGGCTGCAGGGAAGGGCCTTTGTGGCGTCTGGGCTGGGTACGAAGCGGAAACCCATTTTATCCCTCTCCCTTGAGGGAGAGGGCTGCGCAGACTTGGCAGCTTGCTGCCTAGTCGTAGCTGGGTGAGGGGGTTGCAATCCAACGGATCGCGCGGGCCTCAGGCCCGCCCCTTCCTCATCCAACCCCGCCCACGCTCCTTCGCCGCCAGGGCTTCCCATCCCCCTCCCTCAAGGAAGAAAGGAATGTCCTGCACTGATCATCAATCCCCATGC
>NZ_JAINEZ010000067.1:0-30134 GCF_019873065.1 Sphingobium sp. PNB | reverse complement strand
CCGCCTGCAAAGCATAGGCCGGATCGAACGCTCGTCGAATATCCATAAGATTTTAGAGTGCTACGCCCACCCGCGCACAGGTCTCCTAAGGCAAGCGCCAGGCAAATAGGGCCGGACGCCCCCCCGCTTAAGCGAGGAACCTGACGATCGAAGACAGGAAAAGGCCGGTGGATCGCTCCATCGGCCTTTTCCGTTTTTTCCGGATTTGGACTCCCAACATCGCGGGCGAGCCAAGAGCCCGCCCGCAACGCGGTCTTAGAAGTCCATGCCGCCCATGCCGCCCATGCCGCCGCCGGGCATGCCCATCGGCGCCTTGTCGTCGGAGGGCAGTTCGGCAATGGTCGCCTCGGTCGTGATCAGCAGGCCGGCCACCGAAGCGGCGTCCTGCAGCGCGGCGCGGACGACCTTGGTCGGGTCGATCACGCCAGCGGCGACGAGGTTCTCATAGGTGTCGGTCGCGGCGTTGAAGCCCTTGGTCTCGTCATTTTCGCGCAGCAGGTTGCCGGCGACGACAGCGCCGTCGACGCCCGCATTGCTGGCGATCTGGCGCAGCGGCGCTTCGATGGCCTTGCGGATGATGTCGATGCCGCGGGTCTGGTCGTCATTGGCGCCCTTGAGGTCCTTGAGGGCCTTGGTCGCGTATAGCAGGGCCGTGCCGCCACCGGGGACGATGCCTTCTTCAACGGCTGCGCGGGTCGCGTGCAGCGCATCGTCGACGCGGTCCTTGCGCTCCTTCACCTCGACTTCGGTCGCGCCGCCGACCTTGATGACGGCCACGCCGCCAGCCAGCTTCGCCAGACGCTCCTGCAGCTTTTCGCGGTCATAATCGGACGTGGTGGTCTCGATCTGAGCGCGGATCTGCTCGGTGCGGCCCTTGATCGCTTCGCCGTCGCCGGCGCCATCGACGATTGTGGTGTTGTCCTTGTCGATGGTGACGCGCTTGGCGGTGCCGAGCATGCCGAGGGTCACGTTCTCAAGCTTGATGCCGAGGTCTTCGGAAATGACTTCGCCCTTGGTCAGGACGGCGATGTCTTCCAGCATGGCCTTGCGGCGGTCGCCGAAGCCCGGAGCCTTGACCGCAGCGACCTTCAGGCCGCCGCGCAGCTTGTTGACGACCAGGGTCGCCAGCGCTTCGCCTTCGATGTCTTCCGCGATGATGAGGAGCGGACGGCCCGACTGCACCACGGCTTCGAGGATCGGCAGGATCGACTGCAGGTTCGACAGCTTCTTTTCGTGGATCAGGATGTAGGGGTCAGCCAGTTCGACCTGCATCTTTTCCGGGTTGGTGATGAAGTAGGGCGACAGGTAGCCGCGGTCGAACTGCATGCCTTCGACGACGTCCAGTTCGAAATCGAGGCCCTTGGCTTCCTCGACGGTGATCACGCCTTCCTTGCCGACGCGGTCCATGGCTTCGGCGATCTTCTCGCCGACTTCACGGTCGCCATTGGCCGAGATGATGCCGACCTGGGCGACTTCGTTCGAACCGGCAACCGGCTTCGAGCGGGCCTTGATGTCCTCGACCACCTTGGCGACGGCGAGGTCGATGCCGCGCTTCAGGTCCATCGGATTCATGCCGGCGGCCACCGACTTCATGCCTTCGCGAACGATCGCCTGGGCGAGGACGGTCGCGGTGGTGGTGCCGTCACCGGCGATGTCGTTGGTCTTCGAAGCGACTTCGCGCACCATCTGGGCGCCCATATTCTCGAACTTGTCCTTCAGTTCGATTTCCTTGGCGACCGAAACACCGTCCTTGGTGATGCGGGGCGCGCCGAAGCTCTTGTCGATGACGACGTTGCGGCCCTTGGGGCCCAGGGTCACCTTGACCGCGTCGGCCAGGATGTCGACGCCGCGCAGGATGCGCTCACGAGCGTCACGCGAAAACTTTACGTCCTTCGCTGCCATGATCTTCTACCTCTCTTTGAGAATTGCAAATCTTGCGAAGTTCACACCGTTACAGGCACGAAAATCCGCCAAAAATAGGAATGACCGTCAGCTTCGCCGCTTTACGCGACGACGCCGAGAATGTCCGATTCCTTCATGATCAGCAGGTCTTCACCGTCGACCTTGACCTCAGTGCCCGACCACTTGCCGAACAGGATGCGGTCGCCGGCCTTGACGTCCAGCGGAGTGACCTTGCCGTCTTCCGACTTGCTGCCGGTGCCGACAGCGACGATTTCGCCTTCCTGCGGCTTTTCCTTGGCGGTGTCGGGGATGATGATGCCGCCGGCAGTCTTCTCTTCCGCCTCTACGCGGCGAACGAGAACGCGGTCATGCAACGGACGAAATGCCATGTTGATTGCCTTTCCCTCTTTACGACGTTGAATGGGAGGGGGGTGGAATCGCCACGCGACTCCGGCTCCTTCTCCCCGATGAACCCGTATCTGTTAGCACTCCCTGTCGGGGAGTGCCAGCGCCGTTTCATATGGACGGGAAGGCCGGACGATCAAGAGCCCCGTGCAAATTTTTTTCGTCCCGCCGCCCGCGACCGCAGCGCGAAAGACATGATGACGCGGGCGGCTATAGGCCTTTCCTGCCGGCAGAGACAGCCGGGGCAGCGACGAAATGCCTTCCACGTGCAAAAAATGCGACCAATGCAGCCGGGGCCGCCGCGCCGCCTTTTTTGATCATGCGGGGTTTGCACCGGACAGGGTCGATCCTTACCTAGCCCGGAGCGGCGGGCCCCTGCCCGCCCCATCCCGTTCCCGCCTTCGAAGGAGACGCCTGCATGACCGACACAGCCTATATTCCGCCGCGCGTCTGGACCTGGGACAAGGAAAGCGGCGGCGCCTTCGCCAATATCAACCGGCCGGTCGCCGGGCCGACCCATGAGAAGGAATTGCCGGTCGGCAAGCACCCGCTCCAGCTCTATTCGCTCGCCACGCCCAATGGGCAGAAGGTGACGATCATGCTGGAGGAGCTGTTGGCGGCGGGCAAGGACGCCGAATATGACGCCTGGCTGATCCGGATCAACGAGGGCGACCAGTTCGGCAGCGGCTTCGTGTCGGTCAATCCCAACAGCAAGATCCCGGCGCTGATGGACCATGGCGCCTCGCCGCCCCGGCGGGTGTTCGAATCCGGATCGATCCTGATCTATCTGGCCGAGAAATTCGGCGCTTTCCTGCCGACCGATCCGGCCAGGCGGACCGAGACGCTCAACTGGCTGTTCTGGCAGATGGGCAGCGCGCCGCTGCTGGGCGGAGGTTTCGGCCATTTCTTCGCCTATGCGCCGGAGAAGTTCGAATATGCGATCAACCGCTATACGATGGAGGCGAAGCGGCAGTTGGACGTGCTGGACCGGCAACTGGCGGGGCATGAATATATTGCCGGGGATGAGTATACGATCGCGGACATGGCGATCTGGCCCTGGTATGGCGGGGTCGCGCTGGGCCGGGCCTATGATGCGGCGGAGTTCCTCGATGTGCAGAGCTATGGGAATGTGCTGCGCTGGGCGAAGCAGATCGATGCGCGGCCTGCGGTGAAGCGCGGGCGGATGGTCAACAAGGCGAACGGGCCGCTGGAGGAGCAGCTTCGGGAGCGGCATGACGCCAGCGATTTCGATACGCGGACGCAGGACAAGCTGGAGGGGGCGGGTTGAGGATGGGAACCGGTCTTCCGATTGGGACGATGCGGTGACAGAAGCCCGGAGCGCGCGACGTGCTCCCGATCAACGCAGCGCGCTCTGAAGTTTACGGTCATTGGCCGCTCCCCTTTTCAGGTTCGAACCGCGCCTCGTTTGAAGGATCGGGGTGCGGGAACGTCCAGCAGGCGAAGTTGCGCGTGGGGCAGCCCCCCACCCCTCGGTCCCCTCCCCTGAAGGGGAGGGGAAGCGGTCAATGTCCCTGTTGGCCGGTCATCCGCCTGACCTATCCGGCGGCCTTGACGATTTCGGCCCATGCGGCTTCGTCGATCACATCGATACCCAGCGCGGCGGCCTGTTTGAGCTTCGAGCCCGCGCCGGGACCGGCTACCACCAGGTCGGTCCTGGCGCTGACCGAACCGGCGGCCTTGGCCCCCAGTCGTTCGGCCTGCGCCTTGGCCTCGTCGCGGCTCATGGTTTCGAGCTTGCCGGTGAACACCACCGTCTTGCCCGTGACCGCGCTGGCGGTGGTTTCGACCAGATAGTCGGGCGGGGAGACCTCCCGCAGCAGGTCGTTCCAGACTTCCACATTATGCGGCTCGTGGAAGAAATCGGCCAGGGCGTGGCCGACCGCCGATCCCACATTCTCGACCCCGATATATTCGGCTATCGCCTTGTCGAGGCGGTTGCGGAAGCGGGATTCCTCTTCCCCCTCCGCAGGGGCGGCGGCGTCGCGCAGCGCGATGATGCCGGCAGCGAGCGCGCTGATCCCCTCCAGCGTCGTATAGCGCCTGAGCAGGTCGCGGGCCGTCACCGCGCCGATATGACGGATGCCCAGGCCGAAAAGCAGGCGGGCGGCATCCGGCTGGCGCTTGGCCTCTATGGCGGCGAGGAGATTGTCGACGGACTTTTCCTTCCACCCCTCCCGGCCGAGCAGGTCGGCGCGGTGCGATTTCAGGCGGAAGATGTCGGCCGGCTCCGCGATCCAGCCCAGGTCGAGAAATTCCTGGATGCTCTTTTCGCCCAGCCCTTCGATGTCGAGCGCGGCGCGGCTGACGAAATGACGCAGCCGTTCGAAACGCTGGGCGGGGCAGATGAGGCCGCCGGTGCAGCGAATATCGACCTCCCCCTCCTCGCGCACGGCTTCCGAATGGCAGACGGGGCAATGATCTGGGAAAGCGAAGGGGGTGCGCGGTTCGTCGCGGGTGAGGTTGTCGACCACCTGCGGGATGACGTCGCCGGCGCGCTGCACGACGATGCGGTCGCCGGGGCGGACGCCCAGCCGCTCGATCTCATCGGCATTGTGCAGGGTGACGTTGGAGACGACGACGCCGCCGACGGTAACGGGGGTCAGGCGGCCGACCGGGGTCAGCTTGCCGGTGCGGCCGACCTGGATGTCGATGGACTCCAGCGTGGTCTGGGCGCGTTCGGCGGGGAATTTATGGGCGATGGCCCAGCGCGGAGCCTTGGCGACGAAGCCGAGGCGTTGCTGCCAGTCGAGCCGGTCGACCTTGTAGACGACGCCATCGATGTCGAAGGGCAGGTCGGCGCGGGCGGCTTCGACGGCGCGGTAGTGGGCGATGAGGGCTTCGAGCGTGTCGACGCAGGTGAGGCGGTCGGAGACGGGCAGCCCCCAGCCTGCGATAGCCTGCATGACGCCGAGCTGGGTTTCGGCGGGGACGGCGCTGACCTCTCCCCAGCCATGGGCGAGGAAGCGCAGGGGGCGGCTGGCGGTGACGGTGGCGTCCTTCTGGCGCAGCGAACCGGCGGCGGCGTTGCGGGGATTGGCGAACTGGCGGGCCTTTTCCGGGTCGTCGGCTTCGGCGGCGAGGCGCGCGTTGAGGGCGACGAAATCGGCCTTGGCCATATAGACTTCGCCCCGCACCTCGAACAGGTCGGGGACGGCTTGCCCGGTCAGGCGCTGCGGGATGTCGGGGATGGTGCGGACATTGGCGGTGACGTCTTCCCCCGTCGTGCCGTCGCCGCGCGTGGCGGCGAGGACAAGTTCGCCCTTCTCATAGCGGAGCGAGCAGGACAGGCCGTCGATCTTGGGTTCGGCGGTGAGGGCGACAGGGGCGTCTTCGGGGAGCGCGAGGAAGCGGCGGACGCGGGCGATGAATTCGGCGATGTCCTCGTCCGCGAAGCCGTTGTCGAGGCTCATCATGCGGACGGCGTGCTGGACCTTCCTGAGCGCGGAGGTGGGCGCGGCGCCGACCTGGGCATTGGGGGAATCGCTGCGGATGAGGTGCGGGAAGGCGGCCTCCAGCGCGTTATTCTCGCGGACCAGCGCGTCATAGTCCGCGTCCGCGATCTCCGGCTCGTCCTGATCGTGATAGAGCCGGTTGTGGCGCGCAATTTCGCGTGCGAGGCGCATCAGGCGGTTGGCGGCTTCGGCTTCGGTCATTTGCGTGGGGTCGGTCATGCGCCTCTCTTTAGCGCCAGCATCGCGATGCGGGTAGCGGTTATGGGCGGCTCGACAGCCGTCAACTCTCTATCGTCATCCCCGCGCAGGCGGCGATCCATCTCCCCACCGCTGTAGTTGAGGCTAGGTCAGGAGATGGGTTCCCGCCTTCGCGGGAATGACGGAGTTGGGTGGATTGCGGACATTCCCCCTCCCACAGGCGGGAGGGGGTTAGGGGGGTAGGCTGGCGCGGCATCTGCGCTGTTTTGCAACGGCTAAGTCAAAAGCTCGCTACGCTCGTGCCCACCCCTAACCCCTCCCGTTTACGGGAGGGGAAGGTTCTGGATTGGTCGAAAGCCGGCTTATAGCTTTTCCAACAAGCGTTCGGCCTGGGCCCTTGCCTCCGCCGTGATTTCGGCGCCTGAGAGCATGCGGGCGATTTCTTCGCGGCGTTCGCCGTCGCTCAGCGCATGGACGCCGGTGCGGGTGACGGTGCCGTCGCTGGATTTGGCGATCAGCATATGGCCTGCACCGCGCGCCGCGACCTGCGGGCTATGGGTGACGACCAATATCTGGTTGGTTTGCGACAGGCGGGACAGGCGTTCCCCGATGGCCGAGGCGACGGCGCCCCCTACCCCACGGTCGATCTCGTCGAAGATCAGGGTGTCCGCGCCGCCCTGCTCCGCCAGCGCGACCTTGAGCGCGAGGATGAAGCGGGACAGTTCGCCGCCCGATGCGATCTTGACCAGCGGGGCAAAGGGCGCGCCGGGGTTGGTGGAGATTTCGAATTCCACCCGGTCCATGCCGTGGGCGCCCCATTGCCCCTCCTCCTGCGGCGCGACCACGGTACGGAAGCGGGCGGCGTCCAGCTTCAGCGGGGCGAGTTCGGCGGCGACGGCGGCGTCGAGCTTTCCGGCCGCCATCTGGCGTTCGGCGGAGAGGGCCTGGGCGGCGGTGCGATAGGCGGCGGCCCTGCCCTTCACCTCGGCTTCGAGGGCGGCGAGATGGTCTTCCCCATCCTCGATTGCGGCCAGTTTCGCGGCCATGTCGTCGCGCAGGGCGGCGAGATCGTCGGGCTGGACCTGATGTTTGCGGGCGAGGCCGCGCAGGTCGAACAGGCGGGTCTCTATGGCGTCGAGACGGGCGGGGTCGAAGCTGAGCGCTTCGGCGGCTTCGTTGAGGCGGTCCTCCGCTTCGCTGGCCTCGATGACGGCGCGGTCGAGGGCGGCGAGGACTTCGGCCAGCGGTTCATATTCGCTGACGATGCGGTCGAGGCGGCGGGCGGCCTGCCGCAACTGGGCAAGCCCGCCGTCGGAGCCGGTGAAGCATTCTGTGACGGCGGAAAGGTCATCGGAGAGGCGCGCGCCCTTCTGCATGGTGGCGCGCTCTTCGGCCAGCGTGGCTTCCTCGCCGGCTTCGGGCGCGAAGCGGGTGAGTTCCTCCACCGCATGGGTCAGGTAATCGCGGTCGCGGGCGGCGCTTTCGACACTGGCGCGGCTTTCCGCGAGGCGGTCGGCGGCGGCGCGCCAGGCGTGATAGGCGTGGGCGACCGCGCCCGTGTCGCAGCGGCCATAGGCGTCGAGCAGGGCGCGATGGCCGCGTGGATTGAGCAGGCCGCGATCGTCATGCTGGCCGTGAATTTCGACCAGAGCGCTGCCAAGATCGCGCAGCAGCGCCGCCGAGCAGGCCTGGTCGTTGACGAAGGCGCGGCTGCCGCCGTCGGCCTTGACCGTGCGGCGGACGATGAGCGGTTCGCCCGGTTCGATGTCGATGCCGTTTTCGGCCAGCAGGTTCGTCGCGCGGTGATCGGTGCGGGGCGCCTCGAACGTCGCGGTGACGCTGGCCTGCGCCTCTCCCGTCCGGACGAGGCCGCTGTCGGCGCGGGCGCCCAGCGCGAGGCCCAGCGAATCGAGCAGGATCGACTTGCCCGCGCCGGTCTCGCCGGTCAGCACGCCCAGGCCCGACCCGAAATCCAGGTCCAGCGCCTCTATCAGCACGACGTTGCGGATGGACAGGGCAGTCAGCAAAGGCGAGCGACTCCCCCCTCCCGCAGGCGGGAGGGGCCGGGGTGGGTGCACCGCGCCAGCGGCGCTTCTTTCAACGCTGGGGCGGAACGCTCGCTTCGCTCGCGGCCCACCCCTAACCCCTCCCGCTTGCGGGAGGGAGACCAGATCATGCTTTATTGGGGTGTTCGCGCATCAGCTTGTAGCTGCGCTCATACCATTTCGAACCCGGATAATTCTTGCCCAGCACGGCGGCGGCCTTCTGCGCTTCGGCGGGGATGCCGAGCGAGAGATAGCTTTCCACCAGACGCTCCAGCGCCTCCGGGGTGTGGGTGGTCGTCTGATATTTGTCGATCACCGTGCGGAAGCGCAGCGTGGCGGCGAGCCATTGGCCACGGCGCTGGTAGAAGCGGCCGATCTCCATCTCCTTGCCGGCGAGGTGATCGTTGACGAGGTCGATCTTCAGCCGGGCGTCGGCGGCATAGCGGGTGTCGGGATAGCGGCGGATCAGCTCGCCCAGCGCATCCAGCGCCTGTTGCGTGATCTTCTGGTCGCGGGTGACGTCGGCAATCTGTTCATAATAGCAGAGCGCGATCAGATAATAAGCGTAGGGCGCGTCCTTGTTGCCGGTGTGGATCGACAGGAAGCGTTGGGCCGCGCCGATCGATTCCGGATAGTCCTGATTCATGTAATAGCTGAACGCGGACATGAGCTGCGCCCGGCGCGCCCAGGGCGAATAGGGATGCTGGCGCTCCACCTCGTCGAACAGGGCGGCGGCGAGCTTGTACTGGCCGCGATCCAGGCGGTATTTGCCCGCATTGTAGAGCGTCGACACGTCGCGGGCGACATATTGGGTGTCGGCCTTGTTCTTCGACGTCGCGCAGCCCGAGAGCAGGCCGGCAAGCAGAAGCGGTGCGGTAGCCGCGCCGATGCGCGTCATGGTTTTCGTCAACATGGCCGGGTCATAGCGGAGCGAATGCGCCTCGCCAAGCGGCAGAATGTGCGTGCCGGTCGCTATGCGCGAACAGGCAGGTCGAGCCGTGCGGTCGCGCCGCCCGTCGCAGAGGGCATGAGCGAGAAGCGGCCGTTCAACTGGCCGGCAAGGGCATTGGAAATCCGGAGGCCCAGGCTCTGGCTGAAACCGGGATCGAAATCGGGCGACAATCCCTTTCCGTCGTCCGTGACGTTGAGGCTGATCGTGCCGTCGCTGACGTCCAGGCCGACATGGATGCTGCCGCCGCGATGCGGCAGGCCATGTTCGATGGCGTTGTTGACCGCTTCGGTCACGATCAGCGCCATCGACACGGCGATGTCTGGCTCCAGCGTCAGGGCGTCGGGCGCGTCGACGGTCAGGGCGATGTCGTCGCGGCCGCTGGCCTCCAGCACGTCGGCGGTCAATGTCGTCAGGAAGGCGCGGATATTCTGCCCCTCCCCCGACGGATTGTAGAGGGCGCGGCTGATGCGGCCCACCAGCGCCAGCCGGGCGGAGGCATCGTCCAGCGCGCGGCGGGCCAGGTCATGATCGACATGGCGCCGGTGGAGCGAAAGCATGGCGGCGACGACCTGAAGATTGTTGGAGACGCGGTGCTGGAGTTCGTGGAACAGCAATTCGCGGTTTTCCGCCAGCACGCGGCTGCGTTCGCGCTCGATCGCCAAGTTGAAATTCGCCTTCTGCATCAGATGGATCAGCGCGATGTCAACGATCACCACCGCGCTGTAGAAGCCGAGCGCCAGCAGCACGCCCGGATGCAGTGCGAAGCCCATGCGCGGCGGGATGAAGAAATACCAGGACAGCAGCCCGCAAAGCACGCCCGCATAGATGCCCGGCCGCACCCCGAAGAGGAAGGAGGACAGGATGACGGCGGGGAAGAAGGATACGAAGGGGTAGCCGATGGGCATGGCGCTTTCCGCCATGGTGCGAATGGCCAAGGCGGTGAGGCAGAAGACGGTGGCCAGCAAATAGGCCTGCCAGGGCCGTCGCAGGACAAGCGGCAGACGCTCCACGAATCTTTCGTTCCTGCGCTGCATAGATCCCCCTGCGCCCTGGTCGTTACCGTAACATAACTTCCACGCCCGCCAATTGATGGAGATCAGGAAACATTCAAATCCTGTCAAAAAAGGGCGCCCGGCAAGCCGGACGCCCCTTCTTTTTCCCGAGTCCGACGAACCGGATCAGTCCTGGGTCAGAAAGTCGGGCAGACCGGCGTTGGAGCCGTCGTCATCGCCGCCCTTGCCTTCGCCGCGCGGACCGCGGTCGCGGCGCGGACCGCGATCGCCGCCGCGGCCGCCACGGTCGCCCCGGTCACCGCCACGATCACGGCGATTGCGGTCGCCACGGCCGCCTTCACGGTCGCCGCCCCGATCCCCCCTGGGTTCGCGGGGCGGACGGGTGTCTTCCAGTTCCTCTCCGGTTTCCTGATCGACGACGCGCATGGACAGGCGAACCTTGCCGCGCGGGTCGATTTCGAGAACCTTGACCTTCACTTCCTGCCCTTCCGACACGACGTCGGTCGGCTTTTCGACGCGCTCATTCTTCATTTCGGAGACGTGGACGAGACCGTCCTTGCCGCCCATGAAGTTCACGAAGGCGCCGAAGTCGACGATGTTGACGACCTTGCCGGTGTAGATCTTGCCGACTTCCGCTTCCTCGACAATGCCGAGAATCCACTTCTTGGCGGCTTCGATCTGGGCGATGTCGGACGAGCTGATCTTGATGATGCCCTCGTCGTCGATGTCGACCTTGGCGCCGGTTTCCGCGACGATCTCGCGGATGACCTTGCCGCCGGTGCCGATGACGTCGCGGATCTTCGCCTTGTCGATCTGGATCGTTTCGATGCGCGGGGCATGAGCCGACAGTTCGGTGCGGGTCGAGGACAGGGCCTTGCTCATTTCACCCAGGATATGGGCGCGGCCTTCCTTCGCCTGACGCAGCGCGACTTCGAAGATTTCCTGCGTGATGCCGGCGACCTTGATGTCCATCTGCATGGTGGTGATGCCCGCTTCCGTGCCCGCCACCTTGAAGTCCATGTCGCCAAGGTGATCCTCGTCGCCCAGAATGTCGCTGAGGACAGCGAATTTGGAGCCTTCCAGGATCAGGCCCATGGCGATGCCCGACACCGGACGCTTCAGCGGAACGCCCGCGTCCATCATGGACAGCGAACCGCCGCAGACCGTCGCCATCGAGGACGAGCCGTTGGACTCGGTGATGTCGCTGAGGACGCGGATGGTGTAGGGGAATTCTTCCTTGCTCGGCAGGACCGGGTGCAGGGCCCGCCATGCCAGCTTGCCATGGCCGACTTCGCGACGGCCCGGCGCGCCGAAGCGGCCGACTTCACCGACCGAATAGGGCGGGAAGTTATAGTGCAGCATGAAGCTTTCATAATGAACGCCGGTCAGGCCGTCGATCATCTGCTCCGCGTCCTTGGTGCCCAGCGTCGTGGTGCAGATGGACTGCGTTTCGCCACGGGTGAACAGCGCCGAACCATGGGTGCGCGGCAGGAAGCCCACCATCGCCTCGATCGGGCGGATCTGCGTGGTGGTGCGGCCGTCGATGCGCTTGCCGTCCTTCAGGATGGCGCCGCGGACGATTTCGGCTTCCAGCTTCTTGGTCAGCTTGATGCCGGCCATGACGGTCTGGGCGTCGAGGCCTTCCTCGGTGAAGAACGCCTTCGCCTTGGCGCGGGCTTCATTGAGCGCGTTGGAGCGGGCCGACTTGTCGGTCAGCTTGTAGGCGGCCGTGATGTCCTTGCCGATGAGCTTCTTGAGCTTCTTCTTGAGGTCATCCAGGTCTTCGCCCTTGGCGACGTCCCACGGGTCCTTCGCGGCCTTTTCGGCGAGGTCGATGATGGCGTTGACGACCTTCTTCGACGCTTCATGCGCGAAAAGGACGGCGCCCAGCATGACGTCTTCCGACAGTTCCTTGGCTTCCGATTCGACCATCATCACCGCGTTGCCGGTGGCGGCGACGACCAGGTCGAGTTCGCCGGTCTTCACTTCGTCCAGCGACGGGTTCAGCTGATATTCGCCATCCTTGTAGCCGACGCGGGCGGCGCCGATCGGACCCAGGAAAGGCACACCCGACAGGGTCAGCGCAGCCGAAGCGGCGATCATCGCCACAATGTCGGGCTCGCTTTCGCCGTCGAAGCTCAGAACCTGAGCGATGACGTTGATTTCATTGTAGAAACCTTCGGGGAAGAGCGGGCGGACCGGGCGGTCGATCAGGCGGGAAACCAGCGTTTCCTTTTCCGTGGCGCCGCGTTCACGCTTGAAGAAGCCGCCCGGGATGCGACCGGCGGCCGAATATTTTTCCTGATAATGGACGGTCAGCGGGAAGAAGTCCTGTCCTTCCTTCACCGACTTGGCGGCGGTCACGGCGCACAGCACCACGGTTTCGCCATAGGTCGCCAGCACGGCGGCGTCGGCCTGACGCGCAATGCGGCCGGTTTCGAGCGTGAGGGTCTTGCCGCCCAGCTCGATTGATACCTTCTTTACATCGAACATAGATTTTTCCTTCGCCCGCGCGGCCCTATTGCCGGGCGGGGCCTGTTTCGGACCGGATGGTCCATGGATGGAGAGCCTATCTCTCCTCCGTTCGGGCGGAGCTTGTCGAAGCCCAATCCTTCCCTTCAAAAGAAGGAGTGCCCTTCGACAAGCTCAGGGCGAACGGTGTGGGGGATGTCCCCCGGATCATGACGCCATGCCGGATTGCCCAGCGCCATGTTGTCAGAATCGGAAACGGCCCCGACATGGGGGCCGTTCCTTCTTTAGCAGACTTACTTGCGCAGGCCCAGCTTGGCGATGAGGTCGGTGTACCGGGCCCCATCCTTCTTCTTGAGGTAATCCAGCAGCGAACGGCGCTTGTTGACCAGCATCAGCAGGCCGCGACGGCTGTGGTTATCCTTGTGATGACCCTTGAAATGCTCGGTCAGGTTGGCGATACGCTCCGAGAGGATCGCAACCTGGACTTCCGGCGAACCGGTGTCGCCCTCGGCGCGGGCATGTTCCTTGATCAGCGCTTCCTTGCGCTCTGCAGTGATCGACATCGGCTTCCTTTCTGAGATTAGAGATTAAAGCCGCGCACCACCCGGACCTCCGGGCCACTGGCTTCGACCAGCGCGACGGGCGTTTCACCCTCCATCGCCAGCATCAGGCCGGTATGCGGTTTCCCCACGAGCACCTTCCCCTGTCGGAGAGCGAGCGCATCGTCGGGAGAGACTGCGAGAGCCGGGATGTCGTCCAGCCCCGCCGTCAACGGCAGCATGAGCTGCGCGATGTCGCCGCCCCTAGCAGCTTCGTCCAATTTGTCCAGCGAAATCGCGGATTGCAGGGTGAAGGGGCCGGCCTTGATGCGGCGCAGCATGGTGACATGGCCGACGGTGCCGAGCGCGCGCGCGATGTCGCGGGCGAGGGAACGGATATAGGTACCCTTCGAAACATGGGCGCGCAGGGTGATTTCGCCGATCTCCGCGCCGCCCTCCCCTTCTCCAGGCTTCGCTGGCCCCTGGGGCGGGGATATGGCGAGGTTGTGGATGGTGATGGCGCGGGTCTTCATCTCGACCTCCTCCCCCTTGCGGGCAAGGTCGTAGGCGCGCCGGCCGTCGATCAGGATCGCGCTGTAGGCGGGCGGCGCCTGCTCGATCGGGCCGGTAAAGCGGGGCAGGACCGCCTGCACCTCCGCCAGCGTGGGACGATGCAGGCTGGTGGCGATTTCCCGGCCCTCAAGGTCCAGCGTGTCGGTCTGGAGGCCGAAACCTATGGTGAAATCGTAGATCTTGTCGCTGTCCAGCATCCGTCCGGCGAGCTTGGTCGCTTCCCCCACCGCTATCGGCAGCACGCCCGTCGCCAGCGGGTCGAGCGTGCCGCCATGGCCCACCTTCCACTTGCCCGCGCCACTGTAGCGCAGGGCGCGCTTCACCGCGCTCACCGCCTGGGTGGAGCCTAGCCCCAAGGGCTTGTCGAGGATGATCCAGCCGTGCATGGCGGCGCGCTCTAGCCCTCCTGTCGCCCGTTGTCAGCCCTTTCCGGGCCGTCGTGGCATGTGCGGCGGTCAGCAGCCGGAGCGGCGTTCCACGAAATGGCGGCGGCAAAGCGCGACATAGCGGTCATTGCCGCCGATTTCCGTCTGCTCGCCCTCACGGATGGGGCGCCCCTCCGCATCGACGCGCAGGTTCATGGTCGCCTTCCGCCCGCATTCGCAGATCGTCTTGATCTCCGTCAGCGTGTCGGCCAGGCCGAGCAGCGCGGCGCTGCCCTCGAACAACTTGCCCTGGAAGTCGGTGCGGATGCCGTAGCACAGCACCGGAATGTTCAGCCGGTCGCAGACGGCGGCGACCTGCCAGACCTGTTCCTCGTTCAGAAATTGCGCCTCGTCGATCAGCACGCAGGAGAGCGGCGTGCGTGCCTGTCGGGCGGCGATGGCGGCGAAGAGATCGGTGGCGGGGTCGAACAGATCGGCCTGCGCGTCCAGCCCGATGCGGGAGACGATGCGTCCCTTTCCGTGGCGCCCCCTCCCGTAGCGGTCATCCACCGCGGCGGTCCACAACATGGTTTCCATGCCGCGTTCGCGATAGTTGAAGCTGGATTGGAGCAGGGTCGTCGATTTGCCTGCGTTCATCGAGCTGTAGTAGAAATAGAGCTTGGCCATCGGTCAGCGCGCCATGGGGGCGATCTGCTTGAGGAAGCGGACGAGCGCGTCGGCCAGGGCGATGCGCCTGTCGGAAAAGCTGTGGTCGGTCGGCCAGACCGCCAGGCGCGTGTCGGGATTGGCCGATTGCGCGTCTGCCGTCACCTTGCGCGCCATGGCGCCGATGCCGCGTTCCGCGCCGATGATGGTGAGCGGGCGGCGGCCATAGCCCACCAGCTTGCGGCCAAGGTCGAATTTATCGCTGTTGGTGCGGATTTCGGCGGTGAGGCTGTCATAGGTGGCGCCTTGCAGGGGTGGCAGGTCGCTGGCGACTTCGGCCTTCCAGGCGGCCTCGCCCTGGGGGGTTGAGAGGGTCGTGACGGTTTCGGCCGGGTCCCAGGGGTCGATCAGGAACAGGCCGGCGACATGGGGTTCGGCGGCGGCGACATCGGCAGCCATGAAACCGCCCATGCTGTGGCCCGCGACGACGAGGGCGCTGGTGTCGATGCGATATTTGGCGACGGTGGCGGATTGCTGGAGATATTGCAGGGCGTTCCAGGCGTCTTCCGAGGCGTGGGTGAAGGAGAAGCTGCCGGGGCTGCCCCAGGAGCCGCGATAGTGGAGCGTGAGGACATGCCACCCGGCGCGGCGGGCGGCCTGGGCCAGGTCGAGATTTTGCTCATTGCCGGGGAAGCCGTGGAGGAGGAGCAGCGTCGGGTGAAGACCCGGACCGGCGGCGGTGTAAAGGACGGCGTTGAGCAGGCCGTCCTGCGAGGGGATGGTGAAGGCGCTCATGCCGGCGGGGTAGGCCGCGTCGGGCGCGGGGTCGCTGACGACGGCGGGGTGGACCGGCGCTTCCCTGGCTGCGGCGGGTATGGCCAGGGCCAAAAGCGCGATCGCGACTATGCCGGTTCTTTTCATCTGCCCTGCCCCTTGCCTTGCCTGCGGGAGAGACGCTGTTAGCCGGGCTGCGCCGTCGCGTCGATGGGGGACGATGCCTGGCCGAGTACAGCGTGCTCCTGCCAAGGCCGGAGCATATTGCCTATTCGTCCTCGCCCTCGGGCTGCTCCAGATCGCGGGCGACCTTGGGATCGCGGAGCAGCCTGTCGATATGGGTGCCCTCATCGAAGCTCTCGTCCGCGAGGAATTTGAGCTTCGCCGCATATTTGAGGCGGATACGGGTCGCGACCTCCCGCTGGAGATAGGCGGTGTTGGTGCGCAGCGCATTCAGCACGGCTTCCTCATCCTGGCCGAGCAGCGACTTGATGAAGACGGTCGCATGGCGCAGGTCGGGGGACATGCGGACTTCGGTGACGCTCACCACATGGCTGGCGAGGACGTCGTCATGCACGTCGCCGCGCTGGAGAATGTCGGACAGGACATGGCGCACCTGTTCGCCCACGCGGAGGAGGCGGACAGAGGAGCCTTCATTGGGAGCGGGCATTATATCCTCCCCTCCCGCAAGCGGGAGGGGCCGGGGGTGGGCTCTCCCCATCGGCCATTGCAGTTCAGGAGAGGGCGAGCCCACCCCCTAGCCCCCTCCCGCCTGCGGGAGGGGGGACATGGATCACAGCGTGCGGGCGCGTTCCTCGACCTCGAACAGTTCCAGCGTGTCGCCGGGCTTGATGTCGTTGGTGTCCTGGAGCACCGCGCCGCATTCCATGCCTGCGCGGACTTCGGAGACGTCGTCCTTGAAGCGGCGGAGCGAGGCAATGTGGGTGCGCGACACGATGACATCGTCGCGGGTGAGGCGCGCGGCCAGACCCTTGCGGATGATGCCGTCGAGGACGAGCAGACCGGCCGCCTTGTCCTTCTTGCCCGCCGGGAAGACCTGAAGCACCTCGGCCCGGCCGACGATGGTTTCGATGCGTTCCGGCGCGAGCTGGCCGGCCATTTCGCCGCGAACTTCCTCCAGCAGGTCGTAGATCACGTCATAATAGCGCAGCGAGATCTTCTCGCGCTCCGCCAACTGGCGCGCCTTGGCATTGGGGCGGACGTTGAAGCCGATCAGCGGCGCGCGGCTGGCGGCGGCCAGCGTGACGTCGCTTTCGGTGATCGCGCCGACGCCCGAATGCAGGATGCGGACCTTGATCTCGTCGGTCGAAATGCGGTTCAGCGACGAGACGATCGCTTCCACCGAACCCTGCACGTCGCCCTTCACCACCACCGGATATTCGATGACCTTGGTGTTGAGCGCCGAGAACATATGTTCGAAGCTGGTGGGCGCGGCGGTGGTGCGCTTCTTGGTCGCCTGTTCCTGACGATAGGCGGCGACTTCGCGGGCGCGGGCCTCGTTCTCGACGACGGTGAGCTGGTCGCCCGCCATCGGCACGCCGGACAGGCCCAGCACCTCGACCGGGGTCGAGGGGCCGGCGGTCTTCACCTGCTGGCCCTTGTCGTTGATCATCGCGCGGACCTTGCCGCTTTCCGAACCGATGACGAAGGTGTCGCCGATCTTCAGCGTGCCCTTGCGCACCAGCACGGTGGCGACCGCGCCACGGCCCTTGTCGAGCTGCGCCTCGATCACATTGCCTTCGGCGGCGCGATCGGGATTGGCGGTGAGTTCGAGCAGTTCGGCCTGAAGCATGATCTTGTCGAGCAGTTCGTCGAGGCCCGTCTTCTTGAGCGCGGAGACTTCGACATCCTGGGTTTCGCCGCCCATGTCCTCGACGATCACCTCATGCTCCAGCAGGCGCTCTCGCACGCGCTGGGGATTGGCTTCGGGCTTGTCGACCTTGTTGATCGCGACGATCATCGGCACGCCGGCGGCCTTGGTATGGTTGATGGCCTCGATGGTCTGCGGCATCAGGCCGTCGTCCGCCGCCACCACCAGAATGACGATGTCGGTGACATTGGCGCCGCGCGCGCGCATTTCCGAGAAGGCCTCGTGACCCGGCGTGTCAAGGAAGGTGACGAGGTCGCCGCCCTTGGTCCTGATCTGATAGGCGCCGATATGCTGGGTGATGCCGCCGCTTTCGCCCGATACGACATTGGTGCCGCGCAGCGCGTCGAGCAGCGAGGTCTTGCCATGATCGACATGGCCCATGATGGTCACGACCGGCGGACGGGCCTTGAGCGTTTCGGGCGCGTCGACCTCGCCTTCCATGCCGATCTCGACGTCGGCGTCGGACACGCGCTGGATGCGGTGGCCGAATTCCTCGACCAGCAGTTCGGCCGTATCCTGGTCGATCGCCTGGTTGAGCGTGACGGCGGTGCCCATCTTGAACAGGGCCTTCACCAGGTCCGCGCCCTTTTCGGCCATGCGGTTGGCAAGTTCCTGAACGGTGATGCTTTCGGGCACCACCACGTCGCGCGACTGCTTTTCCCGCTGCTGGGCGCCGCCCGAATAATGGGCGCGCCGTTCCTTCTCGCGGGCGCGCTTGAGCGCGGCGAGGCTGCGAGCGCGGGCGCTGTCGTCATCCGACAAGGCGCGGGTGAAGGTAAGCTTGCCGGCCTGGCGGCGATTGTCGTCGCCGCGCTTGGCGCGGTCGGGCTTGGCCGGCTCCGGACGCTTGACGGGCGCGACCGGCGTGAAGCGGCGCGGCGGCGGCACGGTGGCGGAGGTGGCGGGCTTCGGCTCGGCGGCTGCGGGCGCAGCTTCGGCCGGGGCATCGGCGGCGGCCGGCGCAGGCTCCTCGACGGGCGCCCTGGCGGTTTCCTCCGCCGGCCCGGTCTCGACTTCGGTCCGGCGCGCGGCTTCGGCCTCGGCAGCCTCGACAGCCAGACGGTTTTCCTCGGCGCGGCGCTTTTCCTCCTCGCTCGCGGCGAGGCGCTGGGCGTCTTCGCGGCGGCGCGCTTCCTCCAGCGCGGTCATGCGGGCTTCCTCCGCCTCGCGCAGCAGCTTCGCCTGCAATTCCTGACGCGACATCAGGCTCTGCGGCGGGGCCGGACGCGCGGGAGCCGGCTGCGGCGCGCGGGCCTGCGGCTGCTGGGGCGCGGGGGCCTGCGGAGCGGCGGCCACGGGCGTGGGATCGGCCTGCGGTTCAGGCGCAGCGTGTCCGGCTTCACCCGGCTTGCCCAGGATGCGGCGCCGCTTCACCTCGACCACGACCGTATTCTTGCGGCCATGGCTGAACTGCTGCTGCACCTGACCGGACTCGACCGTGCGCTTGATCCCCAGCGGCTTGCGGCCCAGAACCGGCTTGTCTTCCTTGCTGTCACTCATACGACTGAACTATACCCTTCACATCAACCCGACCGGCAAGGCCCGTCGGCGCCTTCATTCCAATGCTACCTCAGGCGCCCAGTGCCCCTGCGGAGTCCTGCTCCCCATGCACCGGCGCTCCGTTAGCGCAACCCAGATAGCTTTCCAAGCGGCCTATGGCGCCGCGCAGACGTGACGCCGCACGCGAGTCGGTCACCGCAATATGGACGACATTGTCCCGCCCCATTGCCATAGATAGGGCGTGTCGGTCCACAGGCAAGACGATGCCCGCCAAATCCGTGCCTTCGGCGTCCTGCCCGACGCGGAAGGCCTGGTCGAGCTTGCGGTTGCCGTCGGCCGCCGCGTCGGCGGCGTGGAGCAGCAGCTTCACCTGACCCTTGCGGCAGGCGACGTCGATCTTTTCCGAGCCGGTGAGGACCATCGACGCCCTCGCCTCCAGCCCCAGACGGTCGAGCAGGGCCTTGCGCAAGCCCTCCTCGATCAGGGCGGGCAGCGCGTCGGGGATTTGCAGGTCGCCGGTCTTGAAGGCGCGGGCGAGCGCGCCCTTGAGCTTGCCCTTTGCCAGCGCCTGTTCGAGTTCGGCGCGTGGCACACCGATCCACGCGCCCCGGCCGGGCGCCTTGGCGCGGATGTCGGGCAGGATTTCGCCATTCGGGCCGCAGGCGAGCCGGACCAGCATGTCCGGGTCGGCGCGGTCGCCCGACAATATGCATTTGCGTTCGGTCATGGGCGCGCCTCCCAATAATGGGCCGCATTCCTGCGCAGGCAGGAATCCAGTTCCACGCTGTCGGGGGCATGCCAGGGCAGAACTGGGCTCCTGCTTTCGCAGGAGCACATCCCTGACGCGGCGATGTTGGGACTCAGCCTCTCATCGGGAAGTGACCGCGGCATGGGCGTCCTCCCCTGCTTTGGGCGCGTCGCGGTCGGCGATGAGCTGGCCGCCTGCGCCGTAATTTTCCGTCGGGATTTCGGAAATCACCACCTGCACGGCGGCAGGCGCCTTCCCCAGCCGCTCGACGAGCGACCGGGTGACGTCGGCGACGATGGCCGCCTTCTGCTCGCGGGTGGCGTTTCCGGCCAGACGGATGTCGACGAAGGGCATCTGTTCTTACGCTTCCTCGCCTTCGAACCAGTGGGCGCGGGCGGCCATGATGATCTCATTGCCCTGCTCTTCGCTGAGGCCGTATTCGGCGAGAATCCCGCCCTTGTCCTCTTCCTTGTTCTCGCGGCGGCGGCGCTGGTCGACGCGCTTCCGGGCGACCAGTTCGTCGGTGGCGAGGTCGGCCAGATCGTCCAGCGTCTTGATGCCCGCCTTGCCCAAAGTCACCAGCATGGCTTCGGTGAGGTGCGGCATGTCGGCCAGCGCATCCTCGACGCCCAGCGCCTGGCGCTCTTCACGCGCGGCGGCTTCGCGGCGATCCAGTGCTTCCTGGGCGCGGCTTTGCAGTTCCTGCGCCAGTTCCTCGTCGAAGCCCTCGATCGCGGCCAGTTCGTCGATGCCGACATAGGCCACTTCCTCCAGCTCGCCGAAGCCTTCGGCCACCAGAAGCTGCGAGAGGGTCTCGTCCACGTCCAGTTCGTTCTGGAACATTTCGGAGCGGGCGACGAATTCCTTCTGGCGCTTCTCCGACGCATCCGCTTCGGTCATGATGTCGATGGCCTTGCCGGTCAACTGGCTGGCGAGACGGACATTCTGGCCGCGGCGGCCGATGGCGAGCGAAAGCTGATCGTCGGGAACGACGACTTCGATCCGCTCTTCCTCTTCATCGATGACGACGCGGGCGACCTGCGCGGGCTGGAGCGCGTTGACGACGAAGGTCGCGGTATCTTCCGACCAGGGGATGATGTCGATCTTCTCGCCCTGCATTTCCTGCACGACGGCCTGCACGCGGCTGCCCTTCATGCCGACGCAGGCGCCGACCGGGTCGATGCTCGAATCGCGGCTGATGACGCCGATCTTGGCGCGGGAGCCCGGATCGCGGGCGGCGGCCTTGATCTCGATCACGCCATCGTAGATTTCGGGCACTTCCTGCGCGAACAGCTTCTTCATGAATTCGGGGTGCGCGCGGCTGAGGAAAATCTGCGGCCCGCGATTTTCGCGGCGCACGTTCAGGATGACCGAACGGATGCGGTCGCCGACGCGGACGACTTCGCGGGGAATCTGCTGGTCGCGGCGGATGACGCCCTCGGCGCGGCCCAGGTTCACCACGACATGGCCGAATTCGACCGACTTCACGACGCCGGTGATGATCTCACCCACGCGGTCCTTGAATTCCTCATGCTGGCGCTCGCGCTCGGCATCGCGGACCTTCTGGAAGATCACCTGCTTGGCCGACTGGGCGTCGATGCGGCCGAGGTCGATGGGCGGCAGCGGATCGACGATGAAGTCGCCGACGACCGCGTCCTTCTTGAGCTTGGCCGCCTGCTTCAGGTCCACCTGCTTGAAATAGTCGTCGACCTGCTCGACCACCTCGACGACTCTCCAGAGGCGAAGGTCGCCGGTGTCCGGGTCCAGCTTGGCGCGGATGTCGTTTTCGGCGCCGTAGCGGGCGCGGGCGGCGCGCTGGATCGCGTCTTCCATCGCCTCGATGACGATCGCCTTGTCGATCATCTTTTCGCTGGCGACGCTGTTCGCGATGGCGAGCAGTTCGGCCTTGTTGGCGGAAATGGCGTTGGCCATGGACGTAAACCCTTATTCCTCGGTTTCGAACTCGTCCGCCCCATCGGAGGAGAGCGGCATACTAGCAGCAATCAGCGCGTCGGTCAGTATCAGCTTGGCATCCCCGACCAGCGCGAAAGGGATGACGACATCGCCGGCCTTGGCATCCTGGAACAGGATGTCGGCGCCCTCAATGCCCTTGAGCACGCCCCGGAAGCTCTTGCGCCCGGCCACGGCCTCCGTAGCCTGGATCTTCGCCTCATGCCCGGCCCATTCCAGGAAATCGGCGAGGCGGGTCAGCGGACGGTCGATGCCCGGAGAGCTGACCTCGAGGCGATAGGCCTCCTCTATCGGGTCAGCTTCATCCAGCACGTCCGAGAGGCGGCGCGAGATGGTGGCGCAATCCTCTATGACAAGCTGCTTCGTTTCAGGACGCTCGGCCATGATCTGAAGCGTATGCTCGTCACCCGAGCCGAACAGCCTGATGCGCACGAGGTCGAAGCCCAGGGCCTTCACCTCCGGTTCGATCAGGGCCGTCAGTTCGGCGATGTCCGCCATGGGATCTCCCAAAAAAACAAAATTGCGGCTTCCCGTCGCCGCAGGCGATCCGCCCGCGACCCCGACATGTTTGACGATGTAAGGAAGCAGGGGCGATATAGGCGGGATGCCGCAAAGCTGCAACTCATTTGTCGCGAGGCATTTGATGCGCATTCTGGTAGCGTCATCAATTCCCCGATTCAGCCGAGAGGAGACGATATGCGCCATCTTGCCCTCACCGCCCTGCCGCTGGCCCTGATCGCCTGTTCGGCGGACGATGCCGTGGGGCAGAACAGCGCCGCGTCGGCGGCGAAACCGTTCAGGACTTCCGTGATCGCTGATTTCGATGCGCCCTGGGCCATGACCTTCCTGCCCGATGGCCGGATGCTGGTGACGGAGAAGGCGGGCGAGATGATCCTGTTCGATCCGAAGAACGGGACGAAAATCCCGGTCGCGGGCATTCCGCCGGTCGACAGCGCGGGTCAGGGCGCGCTGATGGACGTGGTGCCGGCACCGGACTTTGCGCGGAGCGGGACGGTCTATTTCAGTTTCTCAGAGGCGGGTCAGGGCGGCAAGGGCGTGGCGCTGGCCACGGGGGCTTTCAATCAGGCGAGCGACGGGACGACGAAGCTGGACGGCGTGAAGGTGATCTTCCGCGCCAGCCCATATGTGGATGGCAATGGCCATTATTCGGGACGAATCGCCTTCTCGCCGGACGGGAAACATCTGTTCTTCACCAATGGCGAGCGACAGAAATTCGATCCGGCGCAGGACCCGAAGTCGACTTTGGGGAAAGTGTTGCGGCTTAATCTGGACGGCACGCCGGCCGCGGGCAATCCGCTGGCGGCGAAGGGGTTCCATCCGGCGGTCTGGTCCTATGGGCATCGCAATCTGCTGGGGATCGCCTTCGACAAGGACGGGCGGCTGTGGGAGCAGGAAATGGGCCCCAAGGGCGGGGATGAGGTGAACCTGATCAAGCCGGGATTGAATTATGGCTATCCCCTCGCCTCCAACGGCAGCCATTATGATGGGCGGGACATTCCCGATCACAGGGCGGGCGACGGGTTTGAGGCGCCTAAAGTCTGGTGGAATCCGGTGATCTCCCCGGCCGGGCTTGTCTATTATTCGGGCGACCTGTTTCCGCAATGGAAGGATTCGCTGTTCATCGGCGGGCTGTCGAGTCAGGCGCTGGTGCGGGTGAAGCTGGAGGGGGAGAATGCGGCCAAGGCGGATCAGTGGGACATGGGCGCGCGTATCCGCGAGGTGGAGCAAGGGCCGGACGGGGCGCTCTGGCTGCTGGAGGACGGCAAGGACGGGTCGCAGGGGCGGTTGCTGAAGCTGACGCCTGCCGCCTGAACGAAAAACGGGGCCTTTGCGGCCCCGTTCCTCTTACACCAGCCGGCTCTGCTTCACCGCCGCTTCGATGAAGCTGGCGAAGAGCGGATGCGGGTCGAAGGGTTTGGACTTGAGTTCCGGATGGAACTGCACGCCGACGAACCATGGGTGGTCGGGACGTTCGACGATTTCCGGCAGCGTGCCGTCCGGCGACATGCCCGAGAAGATCAGGCCGCCCTTTTCCAGCGGCTCGCGATAGCCGGCATTGACCTCATAGCGGTGGCGGTGGCGTTCGCTGATGTCGGTGGCGTTGTAGATGCCCGCGACGACGCTGTTGCCGGTGAGCTTCGCCGGATAGGCGCCCAGCCGCATGGTGCCGCCAAGGTCGGTTTCGGCGGTGCGCTTCTGCAGGCCTTCCTTGCTCATCCATTCGGTGATGAGGCCGACCACCGGCTCGCTGGTTTCGCCGAATTCGGTGGTGGAGGCGTTGGCGATGCCCGCCGTGTTCCGCGCGCCCTCTATGCAGGCCATCTGCATGCCGAGGCAGATGCCGAAAAAGGGCACATTGCGTTCGCGGGCGAATTTGACCGAGGCGATCTTGCCTTCCGACCCGCGCACGCCGAAGCCGCCCGGAACGAGGATGCCGTGCATCGGTTCCAGGCGGGCGGCAATGTCCGCACCCTCTTCCTCGAACAGTTCGGCGTCCAGCCATTTGATGTTGACCTTCACCCGGTTGGCGAAGCCGCCATGGGTCAGCGCTTCATAGAGCGACTTATAGGCATCGGGCAGGCCGACATATTTGCCGACCACGCCGATGGTGACTTCGCCTTCCGGATTCTGCTGGCGGTCCATGATGTCGTGCCAGCGGTCGAGCGTGGGCGCGGGCGCGTTTTCGATGCCGAAGGCGCGCAGCACTTCGTCGTCCAGCCCCTCCGCATGATATTGCGTCGGGACGGCATAGATGCTGCTGGCGTCGAGGGCGGGGATGACCGCTTCGGGGCGGACGTTGCAGAACAGGGCGATCTTGCGCCGCTCGCTTTCCGGCAGCGGATGTTCGCAGCGGCAGAGCAATATGTCGGGCTGGATGCCCAGCGAGGTCAGTTCGCGCACGCTGTGCTGGGTCGGCTTGGTCTTCAGCTCGCCCGCCGCCGCGATATAGGGGACCAGCGTCACATGGACGAAGATGGAGCGGTTGCGGCCCAGATCGTTATGGAGCTGGCGGATCGCCTCCATGAAGGGGAGCGATTCGATGTCGCCCACCGTGCCGCCGATCTCGCACAGCACGAAATCGAGGTCATCGGATTCGGCGAGGGCGAAGGCCTTGATCTCGTCGGTGACGTGCGGGATCACCTGCACCGTCGCGCCCAGATAGTCGCCGCGCCGTTCCCGCTGGATGATGGTCTGATAGACCCGGCCCTGCGTCACATTATCCGACTGCCGCGCCGAAACGCCGGTGAAGCGCTCATAATGACCGAGGTCGAGGTCGGTTTCCGCCCCGTCGTCGGTCACATAGACCTCGCCATGCTGATACGGGCTCATCGTGCCCGGATCGACGTTGAGATAGGGATCGAATTTCCGGATACGCACACGGAAACCTCGCGCCTGCAGCAGCGCTGCGAGCGAAGCGGCCATCAGGCCCTTGCCAAGCGAGGAGACCACGCCGCCGGTGATGAAAATATACCGCGCCATGGGAGGAGAGGCTTAGCCTTTTACAAACGAGTTGGGCAAGCGCGCGAATCATCGCGCGTGCGAAAAAAGCGAAATGGGGAGGTCAGGCCGCCTAGTTGGCGAGCGGGACCGCGCCGTTGGCGGCGTTGCCGCCCGCCGCGCCCGCAGCGCCGGCCAGCGGATCGTTGCCGGTCGCCGGGGCCGGAGCGGATGCCGGAGCCTGAGGGGGCGCCTGCTTCACCAGCGAGGTGTCGATGTCGCTCGGCCGGTGCTGGACCGAGGCGATCACCGCAAGCACGACCGACAGCGTCACGAAAATGCCAGCGAGGACCGTGGTCGACCGGGTCAGGAAATCCGCCGCGCCGCGCGCCGACATGAACCCCGCCGGGCTGCCGCCGACGCCCAGGCCGCCGCCTTCCGACTTCTGCATCAGGATGACGGTGACCAGCAGGGCAGCGACGATGGCCTGCACGACGAGGATGAAGGTGAACATGAGACGAATATCTGTCCGGTAAAGGGTGGGTTGCCGCGCACATAGCGATGATGGGGCGCGGGGGCAACCGCCCCCGTCCTCTCTCCCCCCCTCCCGCAAGCGGGAGGGGCTTGTTTATTGGCGATCAGGCCGCTGCCGCGATCACCGGGGCGAATTTCGCCGCCGCGAGGCTCGCGCCGCCGATCAGGCCGCCGTCGACATCGGCCAGCGCCAGAAGCTCCGCCGCATTGTCGCCGTTCATCGATCCGCCGTAGAGGATTCGCATCCTCTCCGCCTCGACTCCGATCCGGCTCGCCAGCGCGGCGCGCAGGGCGGCGTGCATCGCGGCGACCGCTTCCATGGTGGGAATCCGGCCCGTGCCGATGGCCCAGATCGGTTCATAGGCGATGGCCAGCCAGTCCGCCGCCGCCCCGTCCGGCAGGGACGCCAGCAACTGGGCCGCCACCACCGCTTCCGCATTGCCGGCATCGCGCACGTCGAGGCTTTCGCCCACGCAGAGGATGACCTTCAGCCCCGCCGCCCGCGCCGCCAGCGCCTTCGCCGCGACGTCCGCGTCGGTTTCGCCCTGGTCCTGCCGCCGCTCGCTATGGCCGACGATGGTCCAGCTCGCCCCGGCTTCCGCCAGCATGGCCGCGGACAGACAGCCGGTATGCGCGCCGCTTTCCTTCATATGGCAGTCCTGCGCGCCGATGAAGGCCGCGCCCTTCACGCCGTCCGCCGGCGAAATCAGCGTCGCGGGCAGGCACAGCCCGACTTCCACCGCCGGATAGTCGCGCGCGAGGCCGCCGATCGCCTCCACCTCGCCCAGCTGGGCGCGCAGGCCGTTCATCTTCCAGTTGCCGACAACCAGCTTTCGCCTGCTCATCGATCTTTCCCCTTATGGTTATTGCTGCACGGTCCCCAGCGGCACCGCTCTCCAATCCGCGCCGCCGGGTTGGCCGAGCCGATGAACGGCGTGCGGCCATTTGTCCAGCCTTGGCACCCCAGCGCCCCTTGCCCGCGCGACGATCCGCCCTTAAAGCGGGCCGCCATCAAAGCCGCTTTTACGGACTTTCCTCCATGCTTTCAGTCTTTCGCCGTTTCATCCGCTCCAAATTCGGCGCCTTTGCGGCCCTGATCTTCCTGGGGATCATCGCGGCCGCCTTCATCATGGGGGACATTACGAGCGGCAAGTTCGGATCGTCCCTTGGCGGCGGCGAGACCGCCGCCAAGGCGGGCGGGTCGCGCCTCACCATGACCGAATTGCAGGACCGGGTGCAGCGCGTGTTCGAAAATGCGCGCAGGTCCAATCCGGGATTGCAGATCGGCGACTTCCTGGCGCAGGGCGGCGCGGCGCAGGTCTATGACCAGCTTGTCGCGTCGATGACGCTGAAGGAATATGCGAGCGACCAGAAGGTGCACATCTCCAAGCGGCTGGTCGATGCCCAGATCGCGCAGATCCCCGCCTTCCAGGATGCGGCCGGCAATTTCAGCCAGGAGAATTTCCGGCAGTTGCTGCTGCGCGAGCGGATCACCGAACAGGCGCTGCGCGACGACATCAGCCGCGAGATACTGGAGCGGCAGATGCTGGCCCCGCTGGGGCTGGGCGTGAAGCTGACCGACTCCATGGTGCTGCCCTATGCCTCGCTGCTGCTGGAGGCGCGCCAGGGCACCATCGCCCTCGTTCCCGCGACCGCGTTCAAGGACATTGCCGACCCGACCGACGCGCAACTCGGCGATTTCTACAGGAAGAATGCCGCGCGCTATACGATTCCGGAACAGCGCCGCATCCGCTACGCCGTGATCGACGCCGAACGCTTCGCCCAGGCCGCGCAGCCCACCGATGCGGAGATCGCCGGCTATTATAATCAGAACAAGGCCGCCTACGCCGCGAAGGAGAGCCGCAGCTTCGAGCAATTGATCCTGCCGACCGAGGCGGGCGCCAAGGCGATCGCGGATCAGGTGAAGGGCGGCAAGTCGCTCGCCGCCGCAGCGCAATCGGCCGGCCTCTCCGTCTCCGAACTGAAGGACCAGAGCCGGGAGGCGCTGGCCTCCGCCGCGTCCGCCGCCGTCGCCAATGCCGGTTTTGCCGCGAAACAGGGCGAGCTGGTGGGGCCGCTGCGTGGATCGCTGGGCTGGGTGCTGCTGCGGGTCACGGCGGTCAGCACGACCCCGGCCCGCGCGCTGGCGGCGGTGCGGGACGAGATCGTCACCACGCTGCGCGCGCAGAAGGAGAAGCGGCTGCTCAATGACTTCACCGGCAAGATCGAGGATCAGATCGCCAATGGCGGCAGCTTCGAGGAAGTGGTGAAGGACAATGGCCTGAAGCTGGAAACGACGCCGTTCCTCGTCTCCTCCGGCAAGCAGGTGGAGGATGTGGCCTATCAGGTGCCGGCGGATGTGAAGCCGCTGCTCGCCCCTGTCTTCGGCATGAGCCAGGACGACGATGCGCAACTGGTCCCGATCGTTGCCGACAAGCGCTATGCCCTGACCGCGCCCGGCGACATACAGGCCGCCGCGCCGCCGCCGCTCGCCAAGGTGAAGCCGCTGGTCGCGATGCAGTACAAGCTGGCCCAGGGCAATGAGAAGGCCAAGGCATTGGCCGAGCAGATCCGCGCCAAGGTCGCCAAGGGCATGAAGCTGGACGAGGCGGTCGCCGCCGCCGGCGTCGCCCTGCCCAAGCCGCAGGTGGTGGGCGGCCGCCGCGCTGACATCATGCGCGACGGCCAGCGTCCGCCCGCCGAGGTGGCGATGCTGTTCACCATGGCGACCAACAGCGTGAAGACGCTGCCCGCCGGGCAGGATCGCGGCTATTTCGTGGTGCAGTTGAACGGCATCAAGCGCGGCGATGCAGGCAGCGACAAGGCGCTGGTGAATCAGGTCCGCGACCAGCTGAGCGAAGTGGTCGGCCAGGAATATGGCCAGCAGTTCGAGCGCGCCGTCGAGAAGGAGCTGGGCGTCAGGCGGAACGCCAATGCGGTGGCCGGCGTGCAGCGCGCGCTCGCTAACGCCAATAGTGGCGGTCAGTAAGGTGGTTGCGGGGAGACCGGCGGGGATGGACGGCATCGAGAGCGCGCGCAAGGCATTGGCGGCGGGGCAATCCGCGCTGGTGTGGCGGCGCCAGATCGCCGACACGGACACGCCGATTTCCGCCGCGCTGAAATTGTTCGAGCCCGATCGCGGCGATTTCCTGCTGGAATCGGTCGAGGGCGGTGCGGTGCGAGGCCGCCACAGCCTGATCGGCCTCGCCCCCGACCTCGTCTTCCGGGCGCAGGGCCATGCGGCGGAGATCAACCGGCAATGGGCGACCGACCGGGAGGCCTTCGTGCCGGAAGGCGCCGACGCGCTGGACGCGTTGCGGGCGCTGGTGGCGGAATGCCGGGCTGAGCTCGATCCGGCGCTGCCCGCTGCGCTGGCCTGTCTGGTCGGCTATTTCGGTTATGAGACGGTCGGGCTGGTCGAGAAGCTGCCGCGTCCGCCCGAAAATGCGATTGCGCTGCCGGACATGCTGTTCGTGCGGCCGACGGTGATATTGGTGTTCGACAGGTTGGCCGATGCACTGTTCCTGGTCGCGCCGGTGTGGAAGGGAAGCTTTGCCGATGCCGACCGCGCCGTCGAGCAGGCGCTGGAACGGATCGACGCCGTTGCCGCCCGGCTGGCGGCTCCCCTCCCCGCGCAGGCCGCTCTCGCCGGGATTGCCGAAGTCGCCGTGACGCCGGTGCTGGAGCCGGGCCGCTATGCCGCGATGGTCGAAAAGGCGAAGGACTATATCGTTGCGGGCGACATTTTTCAGGTGGTGCTGGCGCAGCGCTTCACCAGCCCGTTCACGCTGCCGCCGATTGCGCTTTACCGGGCATTGCGGCGGATCAACCCTTCGCCCTTCCTTTATTATCTCGACCTGCCCGGCTTTGCGCTGATCGGGTCGAGTCCGGAAATCCTGGTCCGGGCGCGGGACGGCGAGGTCACGATCAGGCCCATCGCCGGCACCCGGCCGCGCGGCAGGAATGCCGTCGAGGATGCCGCCAACCGCGAAAGCCTGCTGGCCGACCCCAAGGAGCGGGCGGAGCATCTGATGCTTCTGGACCTGGGGCGCAACGATGTGGGGCGGGTCGCGGCGGCCGGCACCGTCACCGTGACGGACAGCTACAGCGTCGAATTCTACAGCCATGTGATGCATATCGTGTCGAACGTGGTGGGACGGCTGGCGCCGGACCGGGACGCGCTGGACGCCTTGTTCGCGGGCTTTCCCGCGGGGACCGTGTCGGGAGCGCCCAAGGTGCGCGCCTGCGAGATCATCGCGGAACTGGAGCCGGAAACGCGCGGGGCCTATGCCGGGGGCGTCGGCTATTTCGGGCCGGACGGCAATATGGATAGCTGCATCGTGCTGCGCACCGCCGTACTCAAGGACGGCGTGATGCATGTGCAGGCGGGCGCGGGCATCGTCGCGGATTCGACGGCCGAATATGAGCAGCGGGAGTGCGAGGCGAAGAGCGGCGCGTTGCTCGCCGCTGCGCGGGAAGCGGTGGCGCTGGCGCGCGAGTCAGGGTTTGGGCAGTAGGGTTGTTGTGGTGAGTGGCGGCGGTCTATGGCCATCCCAAGACATTCCCCTCTCGTAAACGGGAGGGGTTAGGGGTGGGCGCGGGCGGAGCGAGCTTCTGACTTGGCCGTTGCAAAACAACGCGGATGTTGCGCCAG
>NZ_JAINEZ010000066.1:0-31223 GCF_019873065.1 Sphingobium sp. PNB | reverse complement strand
GGTGGGACAGGGGTGGTATGGGCGGCGCAGCTCTTGGTGCCGTGGTGGCAGGCACTGGCGAGCCAGGCAGGACGCTTCCGTAGATGTTCACGTCTCGCAGGTGACGGCCATTGCAAACCGCGAGCTTCTTGGGCCCGGAAGCACAGCCCGCGACGCCGAGCACAGCTAAGCCACCGACCAGGCAAGCGACGCTGCGGCGGAAGCTCGAGGCGGAAATTCGCGGAAAAAGGAAAGTCATGATGATGCCTCACTACGCCGCTTCGATGGTGCCGCCGCGACGAGCGGCGCGCTCCAAGTTGCGACTGTTGCGCATGACGCGACGCTGTCGGAAGGGAGATGCCATCGTCCCCCAAGCCGTTCCGGCGAAGGCACCCACGCCGGCAGCGGCACCCCCGGCTATTCCCGTCGCGATGGCCGGAGCCTGGAAGAAGAAAATAGTCCCTAGAAAGAGATAAACCGCGAAGATTACGGCAGCGATCGTAACATCTGAGTTGGTTTCCGCTTCAGCCAATGCCGATGCACCAAGATCAGATACTAGTGTTGTGATCGCAATAATTACGGCCATAAGGACGATGTAGTTGAACGCCTGGCCCAGCCATCCATGGAAGAAGCGTCGCGTTGGCTCAAACAACGCCAACGCGATAAAAATCGGTCCCAAAGCGATAATGATTGCAAGGGCGACCTTTGCGAAGATCGTGATCGCGAAGCCAATCGCTGCCGAAAGGCCAGCCACCGCGTAGATCACTATCGCCAACGTCAGAAGCACAAGCTTCCACGGGTTGATATCGAGATAGGTCTCCGCTTCCGCCCTGATCAGCCGGATCACGTCATCAACTTGACTGAAGTATTGGTCGAAAACTGCGCCAGCGGTGCCGATCGTCTTCCCGGCTAGGGCTTGAGCTATCGCGTCAGGCATCCCGTGAAAAAGGGGTTCGGTAATCCATTCGGAATAGGCGACTGTGGTGGCGGCCATGTATAAGAGACAAAGTTTGACCATGCGCGCGAATAACTCGCCCCAAGGTTCGCTGATGATGCCTCGCATCACCATGAAGCCGAACAATACAATGTAGATCACGAGGCCCGCAGCTAACGGTCCGCGAATTACGTCGACAACGTTTGACAGCCGCTCATTGAGAAAAAGGTCGAGCTTGCCGTCAACATTGTCGTAGATCGTCGAAAATATCGTCGAGGACATATGGTGGCTCCGTGACCTTCAGCGGCCCAGAGACTGTTCAAGTTTTTTAGCGTTCTCCACGCTCTTGGCGTTGCTGCATTCCTGCGGGTCGCCATGCGTACCATTGGTACAAGCCTCCAAAATGCTCGACCTCTCTTGGGGTGAGTTGGCGAGTTCGTCCTTCCCTTTGGTTTCGTGGCAGGCGCAAAGTGGTAGGGCCGCTAGAAGAGCGAAGGCTACAGACTGCCTTGTCATTGGGTATCACCAAGAGATTGTTCGAGCTTCGCGAGGGACTTCTCGCCCTGGCGTTGCGACCGAAGACGATCCTCCGCATCCTGCCTCATCCGCAGCGCCTGCAATTGCAGAGCATCGTTCTGGATATGGGCATTTTCGACCCCTACCCTCGCCTGGATATCCATGACCTGCTTGGCGTCCGAAGCCGTATCCAGCGAGGTTCTCAGTTCTTCGAGCCCGGCGGTGCGCTGAGCCGACACGCCATAGGCCGCCTCCGCGATCGCGGCGTCGCGCGCTGCGAGGTCGCCGTTCCGCAAGAGGTTGTCGCGGGAAGCGCGCTCATACGCCGACGCACCCGGCCGCAATTCCGGCAAAGCGATACGGTTGGCGTCCCGGATACGGGTCGCGGAGCTCCCGAGCGAACCCAGGCTGGCATTGTCCGACGACATCAGCCGACTGATGTCACGGGCTTCCCGCGGCAGAAGGTGGCGCATGGCATCGGTGGAAAGAGATGATGCGATGCCGTTGACGTCGGTGACCTGGTTGAAGCTGCCATAGAGCTGCTTCGCTTCTGCGATCTGCTCCTTCCCCTGATCGATCATCGACAGGGTGTTCTTCACCGTGGCCAGCGCCTGCAGATAACCGGAGCTGTCGTAGACGGGGATACCTTGCGCGACTGCAGGCCCCGCCATTCCTAGGGCGATGGTGCCAAGTGCTGCGTATATGCCCTTACCCATAGCTCATCCTTTCCTGATCGATGCAGACCGACGCTGCTGGTGAAAAAGAGGCAGCCATTTCGCCGAGTCGTCGCCGACATCAGCGCGAATGGCATCGAGGAGCGTCACGGTTTCCGTGGTGCCCGAGAGCACCGCGAGCTCGTCGGAGAGGCCGCCCAGGTCCAGTTCCACCACGATCGAGTCATGACCCTGCTTGATGAGGAAGCGGCGAGATTCCGGGTTCAGGTCGTGACGGACGAGCTTGAATTCCGCCTGGGTCAGGCCCAGCCCGTCGATATAATCCGTTTCACGCCCATAGGGGTTGGGCAGCAGGATCTTGGTCGCGACCTGCTCCATGATACTGTGCGAGATATCCGAGCGCAGCGCATCGGCCGGGCTCTGCGTGCCGAAAACCAGGAAGGCGTTCTGCTTGCGGTAGGTCTTCAGGCCATCCTGGGCAAAGGCGCGGAAAGCGTCATCACCCAGCGCCTTCCAGAACTCATCGATGTCGATCACCAGTCGGCGGCCATCCAGAAGGCCGTCGATGCGATGGAACATGTACATCATGATCGGCGTGCGAACTTCCGGATTGTCGAGGAAGTCAGTCATGTCGAAGCCGAGGAACGGCGCATCGAGCGACAAAGCATCGATCTCGTTGTCGAACACCCAACCCAGCGATCCGCCTCGCGACCATTTCTCAAGCCGAGCGCCGATGCCTTCCGGATCGCGCTGGCCGAGCAGCTGGCGCAGGGCCAGAATGGATCGGTTCTCCGGCGAGAGCCGCCCGAGCGACGCCAAGCCTTCGTCGATCATGCGCTCCTGGGTGACGCCCAGCGTGCCGCCGGGCGGTGTCACCAGCTGCCGGATCAGACGACCGAGAAAGACGAGGTTGCGCGGTCCATATTCGAGCGCCCGCAGCGGCGCGAAGCCGGTTGGCTCCCCGTTCTTCAGCGTCAGATAGATCCCGCCAGCAGACCGCACGTAGATCTCGGCGCCGCGATCCTTGTCGATGAAAATCTGCTGCGCGCCCGTTTTCTCGAGCTGCGCCATCAGGAAGTTCTGAACGACCGTTTTGCCCGCGCCCGAGGGACCGATGATGAGCGTGTGACCGAGATCCCCGACATGGAAGTTGAAATAGTAGGGCGATTGCGCGGCCGTCTTCATCAGCGCGATCGCCGGACCCCAATGATTTCCGCTCGGCCGGCCTGCGGGGTAGGTATGAAAAGGTGCCAATGCGGCGAAATTCCGCGATGTGATTGCCGCCGGCCGCGCCCGCCACGCGAAGTTACCGGGAAGCTGGGCCCAGAAGGCCGCCTCGAGCGCCGGCCCTTCCCTCGCTGATACCAGGCCAGCGTCCGCGAGCGCCGCCCGCGCGGCCGACAAATTATCGGCGAGCCGCCTCGGGCTCTCGGCAAACACCCCAAGCGAGAAGTGATGTTCGCCCAGCACGAACCGATTGCTCTGAAGATCGTCTGCGGCGTCCTCGAGATCGAGCGCCTGGCTTGCTGCCGCGTCCTCGGTCGAGGCCATCTGGTTCTGTCTCCGGCGCAGCCTTTCGGCCGCGCGCGCCTTCCCCATGAAGGTGAAGGACTGCGACACAACGAATGCGAAATCCTGGCCGAGCAGAGCGTTCATCTGACCGGGACGGGTGAGCGCGGGATATTCCCGGATGCCGAAAATGCCCAGCCAGCGGCTCGCATCATGGGCGCGGATCTCGACCGTCTCGCGTCCGAAGATCACCCGCTCGCCGTAGAGGGCTGATCCAAGATGGCCTCGGACCAGCGGGACCTTGGCCTTTGCGCCCATCATGACTTGCTCGAGCACTTCGAGCGGCCTGGAGAATAGGAGGCCATTCTGCTCATAAAGAGCGAGCCGCGCGGGGCTGCACCGCCGGAGGAGCTTTTCGATATCGCGCGCCTTCTCCTCGAAGCGGGCCAACTCGTCGGGGTCGACTTCCTCATCGGCCGCCCTGGCCTTAGCGATGCGCTTGAGGAGCAAGCCGGTCCGATCGGCCGAGCCGACCGCCGGCCGCATGATCAGCGTCAGATAATGCTCGTTGACGAACATGCGCTTGGCAGTCACCCGCGCGCGATATTTTTCGTCCAGATCGGCCGCGAAATCCGAGCGGAATTGGCCTTCGGGATAATCATCGACCGGGCGGCGAACGATGTGCGTCCAGAGCGCGAGCCGGTCGTCGGCAATGTTGCGCCAGGTGCCGTTGAGCTTCTCATGCCAGTCGTTGAGGTGGATCGGATCCGCGGTCTCGAAGGCGAGCCCCTCGAGGCGGAACATCATCATGAGGTCGCCGCTATCGAGCGCGATCACCTCCGACGTCACGTGGCGCGCATAGGGCAGATAGCGCCCAGGCTCGGCCTCTTGCCGCAATATGCGCCACGGCGTCTTGCGCGGCGGGAGCTGGGCAGCCGCGCTAGCCACGCGCAAAGCCCTTGCGTTTCAGCCCGGCGACCGGGAGCGGCGAATAGGAACTGCCGCCCCACCAGACGCGGTTCCGGCTTCGCGCCTTGGTCATGGTCCAGAGCCACAGCAGCCGGAAGGCGTTGGCATCATGCCGCACGATGAGCCGTGCGACGGCGAGACAGGCGCCTCCGATGGCGCCGGCATAGAGCGGGTTGCCGCTGACGATCAAAGTGAGACAGGCGGCAAGCGCGATCGGCAACGAGGCTTCGAGCGGCACGCCGAGCCACATCGTCGGCCGCGTAACCGCCAGGAACAGCGTCTCCTCGCGCAGCCGCTCGTCCAGGGCAGCGCTCTCCTTCACGCGCCACCCGTGATAGTGTCGACGATCCACTGCGCGCTGAAGACGATGAAGATGCCAACGATGACCGTCACCAGAAGGCCGAGGCTGGCGCGCCCGGTGAAAAACATGAACCCAACGATCACGACCGCGATCACCGCGATGGTCTTGGCGAAAGTCCCGGTGAGCCAGGTCTTGATGTTCTCCGCCATGGACGTGATGCCGTCAGCCCCCTGCGCGTGCGCAGGATCGCTCAGCAGCATCGAGACAAGCAGCGCCAATGCCATCACGCCGACGATGCGCAGCAGAAGTCGCTGCCATTGGGGCCGTCCGCCCAAGTGGGCGGTGATTGCTGTCATGGATGCTGTCCTTTCTGAGATGCGGCCCCGTCGCCGAACACCATGAGCGCGGCCTGCCGGGCATCGGCGGCTGTGTTCCAGCCGGCCGCCTGCGTCGCCGCGGGCGCGGAGGGTTGCGGATTGGCGATCGTCGCGTCGGCAAGCTGGACACGCGCCGACATGACAGGCGCTGGGAGCCTGCCGCGGATCAGGGGGATGACGGTTGACGCGCTGGCATAGACGCGGGCGACATAACCATTGCGAAAGCCGCGCCGCCGGTCGCCGGTATTGTACATCGACAGGGCGGTCGCGATCGCATGATCCCGGCTCGGGGCAAGGCGCGCGACCGCCTGGTAGTTGGTCGCGATGACGCGGGCGGCGGCGGCCAAATTGGAGCAGGGTTCGAACGCATTTTCCACCGGAAGCCCCAGCCAGCCGAGATTGGCGCTGTTGATCTGCCCCAGGCCGAGATCGATGTTGTAGCCTCGACCAATCAGGCTGCGCGCCGCTGCGATTGCCTGCGCCTTGGTCGCGGGCTTTGGCGCGCGCACGCCGGGACTATTGACCCCGATGGCGAGACTATTGAACCGGCTCTCGGTGTGGACGATCGAGATCAGAGTCTCGGGCGCCACGCTCGGTGCGCAAGCTCCTGCAAGCGAAAGAAGGGTGGCGACATCGAGGATCATCGGCCGCCGCCGTCCAGGCGCTCGATGCCGGCCAGCGAGTAGGTCTGGCTGCGGCCGTCGTTGAACGTGATGACCACCCGCCGGCGAGCTGTGGAATCGCGATCATAGACCTTCGTGCGGGCGACGCCGCCGCCGCTACAGCCGGGAAAGGCGCCGCCGGTGGCCAAGCGTTGCCAGAGCTTGGTCATCGGCGCCACGCATTGCGCGTATTGGGTCGCGCCACCGGGATTGGAAAGACAGAGGAGAACCTGGCAGCCCAGGTCATTCGCCGCTGCCGGTGCGCTTGGAAGGGCTGTGGCGAGGGCGAGCATCGCCATGCCGAATATCGCACGTTGCATCGGGTCTTCCCCCGCGAGAGACAGCTCCCGCGTCGGGAAATGCCGTCAGCTATCCGTTGGATTTCACCTCTCTTTTGTTCCGACCGCGCTCGATTTCGGCAATCCCCCCAGCCGGGGGGAGTTGATCGGTTTGCTGTCGCAGGAATTCGGACAGAGCGCCTTCCTGGTCGGGTCGGAGAGCATCGATTGCGGCGAGATGGTCCGGCGGTTCGCCGCCGAGCAGGATGGACGGGCACTGCCCGTCATAATTGCCGAGATTGGGGCGGTGCTGCTGGTAGCCGACCAGCGCGGCAAGCTCGGGATCGAATGCGCTGGCCACCTCGGGCGGATAGGTCAGCCACTGGTTCTCATAGGGCTTCAGCCAGCCGAGGCAGTAGCTGACGATGATGCCTCGGCGCACCGCGTTTGATTGATTCGAGCCGGCGCCATGGAGGGTCGATCCCAGAAATATGATCGCCGATCCCGGATCGGCTTCGATGGCGACCGGCTCCGTGTTGTCGTCACCCTGCCCGCCATTGTGGCTCCCCGGCCAGATCAGCGTTGCCCCATTTTCAGCCTTGAACGGCGAAATCGGCCACATCACGTTGACGAGATATTCGAGCTCACCGGTCGGACCGCGCCACATGTCCTGGTCTCTGTGCGGAAATTGCGCGGGCGCCCCCGGATGCAGCTCGAGCGCTTGCGTGAGGTTGAGCTGCACGGTGTCGCACCAGGGCTCGAGGATAGCGTGGACGAGGCGCATGACGGCGGGGTTTTGGACAAGGCTTTCCACCACCGGCGCGCGCTTCAACAGGCCACCGAAGCGTTTTGTCCGTGGGCCGTAGAATCCGCCCTGGCAGAAAGGCGTGGCGGCAAAACGCGGATGGAGGGATCGATTGATCTCCTCGATGCGCGATCCGGGCTCGACGTCCGGCAGGATGCAGAAGCCGTGCTGCCGCAGCTTTTCGTCGGCTTTGGTCGCGGCGGAGACGCCGCGCGGTGCGATCGTGGCCATGATCGCCCTCCTCATGCTGCGGCGGGAAGATCGGCAAGGCCGACAGGGCGGAAAATGCCGCTCGCGCGCAGCTGCTCGCGCGTTCGGTCGTCCACATCGATTTGCAAGGCGACGAGACTTCGCCCTTGCTCGGACGTGGGAAGACCCAATGGTCGGCAAGTCCAGCCGAAACCCAGGATCTGCTGGAACCACGGCCACTCGGCGACCCCGGTGAAGCTGTGGATCTGGTTGGCGAGGGCATATTCGACGAGCGCGGTGACCAGCTGATTGCGCAGCTCGAGACGCTCCCGGGCGCGCAATTTTCGCGCAAGGCAAAAGCGGGTGATTTCCAGGATAGCACGGCCGCGCGGCGGCGCTTCCTCGCAAAGATCCGGGAAGATCGTGCCGAGAATATGCTCGTGCGTGGTCGGCAGAAGCCGTGCGGATGCCCGGTGTTCCCCGTCGTCCCCGGTAACAACGATGTAGACGGCGCGATCATTGTCGAACTGATCGATCTCGTAGCGACCGGCGATGACCGGAACGTCCCAGCGAAGAAGATCGACGAAGACCCGCTTGCGCTCCTCGAACATGGAGCGAAACAGGCGGTGTTCCATGGCTTGCGAAAAGCCGGTCCCGATGTGCATGACAGCCTCCTTTTGGTGAGGCCTGTCAGTCGATCAGAGGCGGCTTTTTTGCGTTATCCCCAGTTCTGGGGAGATCATCGGCCGAACACATCGGCAAAGCTGATTTGCCCTTCGAACAAGGCGCGAATGGCGAGGAGGGTGCGCTTGGTGACGCCATAGCGGTCGCGCGCATCCTTCACATGCTGGATCACCGTTTCCTGGCCGATGCCGAGGATCTGGCTGATCTCCCAATCGGTCTTGCCCCGCGCGACCAGCGCCACGCATTCGGCCTGCCTTTCGGTCAGGCTCGGGCATTCGGATTGCGGCGCGTGGATCCGGGAAATCTTGCGTGCCGCTTCGAACGCGAAGCTGCCGACGAGCTGCACGAACGGCAGCTGCCGATGGTCGAGCATCTCGCCCGCCGCCATCGCGAAGGAACAGGATCCATTGAGCTCGCCAGGAATATGGGCCGGAACGGTGAAGCCGTCGCCCAGCCCGGCCTCGTAGGCTTCTGCCAGGATCGAGCGATCGGCGGCCGTCAGAGAGATGATCGACTGAACCGCCGACCAGGCAAAGCCCACATTGGTGCGATGGCTGGCGCGGTGGATCGGGTCGCTCGCATAGAGGCGTCTCGCCTGGAAGCGCTCCACCCAGTCTTGCGGATAGTCGACGATGTGGACCGAGCGAACCGCAGGCTTCAGGTCGACATGATGGACCAGGGCATAGTGCCGAAAGCCCATGGCCTTCGTGATTTCGGCCATCAGGTCAGACAAGGCCGTAGCGTCCTTGATCGCGCCAGCGACAGCGCAGAAATCCTGAACTTGCCCAAGCCCGATCATCATATGGCCGGCGAGATCAGAGCAGCGCTTCCATGTTGAGATGACCATCGCGAACCGCGCGCAGCACCAGCTGCGTGCGTCGTCGCACGCCATAACGCCTGCGGGCCGATTCAACATATTCGTGCACGGTGTCGCGGCTGAGACCGAGGATTTGGCCGATCTCCCAGTCGCTTTTGCCTTGCGCGACGAGTGCGATGCATTCGACCTGTCGTGGGCTGAGCGGGACGCAGGTCAATGTCTTCGCGGCCTCGCCTAGCAGCTCGCGGGCACGATCATAAGCGACCGAGCCGAGCAGACGCGCGGTCAGTATCTCCTCTGCGCTGAGCGGCTCGTCGCGCGATCGGGCGGCGGTAAAGATCGCCTCGGGCTCGCCCGGGGTCCGGATCGGCAAGCTGTAGCCGGACGCAAGGTCATGGTCCCTGGCGCGTTCGAGGATGCTTCGCTGCCGCGGCGTGAGCTCCAGCACATCGCCAATCCGGTCCCAGGCGAGCCCTGACGGGGTGCGTGCGCAGGCCGCATGGATGGGATCTTCGAGATAATGGCGCTCTTCGAGCACTTCCTCGAGCCAGGCCGAGGGATAGGTCGTGAGGAATAGAGCCTGCTCGCCTCCGCGCCGAAGATCGACGTTATGAAGCAGCGTGAACCAGCGGAAGCCGAATTCCCGCGCGGCCGCGTCGATCGTTCCATGCAGTTCGCCGAGATTTTCAGCACGCGCACATTCGGTCGCAAAGCGCGTGAGATCATCGAGGCGGCCGCAGTCTTTTATCCTGTTCGCCATAGACGGTCGAAGCTCGTCCGCGAGACGACTCCTCGTCCAGCCTCTAGCGGCGAGCGCCGCGATTATCAGGACGAATTGAGAACGATTCGCAACAATGTACAATCAGAATGGATCGCCTATGACACTTTACCCACCGGCAAAGTGTCATAGCTGACAACCCGTCTGCGGCCGCCGATTTGGGATTCACATTGATCCTGCTTTGTGCTTGATTCCATCATGTTATGTTTCATGCAGGCACGCCTCTTGAACCCTCCATTGGCTGTGATGTCGCGGCCGTGCTCGAGACGCTGGCGACCGTATCGAGCCGGCCTCGTTATGCCTTCATGCTGCTCAACCTGATCGCCCAGGTCGCGGGGCCAGATGGCAGCGCCGGTCCCTGGGTCAGGCGGAACGATGGGCTCGTTTCCCTGCGCGATTGGCTATGCGACGCATTGACCCCGATGGCCCAGCGTGGTCCGCGCAGCATTACGCTGGCCGAGCGGGTCGAGAGCGACCTCGCTAGAAACGGACTGCTCCCCGGCGATCCGGAGAAAAGGCGCGGCGTGATCGCGGAGGAAATGCGGGCACGCATTCGCACAGCCGGCAAGAGTAATCTCAGTCGCGCCGTTTCCGAACTGGTGAATGCAGGCCTGCTCCGCCGACATTATCAGGGCTATCGCGTCGACCATCGGAACCGTGGCGGCCAGCGCCACGCCGTCTATACCTTGATCGGCGATGCTCTGCGTCTAGTGCCGGGCATCAGCTCCACACCGAATCTGCCCGTGCAAGGCGAACTTGCCCTCCCAAGATGATTGCGCAGTCGAACCGGGATTGCTGCAGTAGTGTGCTGTGAGGTCGGGTAACGATGTCCGAATAATAAGGCCAGTCAGAACGTCAGCATTGACCTTGCCGGCAATTACATCAGCCATTCCCGTCAAGGATCGCCATGGCCTTCTTCGACGCGAATGGATTGTCAGATTCGGAATGAAGCCGGGCACGCGAGCCATATAATCGCGGTAAACCTCGCCGAAGTTGGCTAGCGCCTCCTTTTCCTCATGCCGAGCCAGCCGAATATACATCACGACGAGCACCGGAAACATAGCAAGGGTCAAAAGGGTCGGCCATTGTAGCAAAAAGCCGAGCATGACGAGAATGAAGCCGACATATTGCGGGTGCCGGATCCGGGCATAAATCCCAGTAAGGGCCAATTGGTGTTTGCGCTGACTCAAGTGAAGGGCCGTCCATGCAACCGAGATCAGCCAGTAACCCACGCCGATCAGCACAAAGCTGGCGATGTGGAATGGACCGTAATGGGGATTAACTCGCCAGCCGAACATCATCTCCAGGAGATGTCCAGCATCGTGGCTCCACCAGTCGACAGCGGGGAAATACGACTGGAGCCACCCCGAAAGCACGAAGATCGTGAGCGGGAAGCCATACATTTCCGCGAAGAGCGCTATGATGAAAGCGCTGAACGCCCCCAAACTGCGCCAGTCTCGTTTAGTTGCCGGCTTGAAGAAGCTGAACGCAAAGAGGATGAAAACGGCGGCGTTAACCAGCGCGAGCCCCCACAGACCATAGCCATAGTCGGCGTGCGTCATCGCGACTCTCCTTCGATGCGGCCGTTGGGATTGGCCGGTAAGCCGGCGGGTGCCTGACCGGGCTCATGGCCATGCTGATGCCCACCATGGCCGCGGTGCATGAACAGGTGCATGAGCGGGCAGGCGAGCAGGATGAGATAGGGCAGCACACCCAGGAAGTGCGCGGTATGCTCGGTGAGGAGGAAGAAGCTAGCGACGAGCAGGAAGCCGATCAGAACGATCTTGCCGCGCTTGCGCATGCGATGGTCATGTTCGCCCATATGCCGTCCTCTTCTGGTCAACGTCCGGGCAGCATAGGCTCGAGTCCAAGGAGCAAGGTATAAGTAGAGACCGAAGTCCCCCGGGCATCGCGCAGGCATGGGTAAGGCGATCGATGGGATCGGCCATCGGCGTTCGGGCGACGGAGCTGTCGGGGAGCAGCAGTCGTGCTGCGGATTTTGCGTATAGGCGTGCGGCGTCCGCGAACCAATGCTGCGCTCACGAACATAATCGTGAGAGGCAGGCCCGCGTCCATGCAAAAGAGAAAGAAACGGCACCATTCCCGCGTGACCATCTTCGAGCGTGAAGCAAGGATCGATCTGGCCAAGCGCCCGGCCGATGGTCTCGGCGTTGCCTTTCTCGGCGCATCGGGAACGGTCACAGGGTCGCGTTATCTGGTGGACGATGGTGAAACTCAGATCGTGGTCGATTCCGGCCTGTTTCAGGGACCCAGGGATCTGCGCCGCCTTAATTGGGCATCGATCCCACCCGAAGTCGCGGATGTCGGCCAGGTGCTGCTGACCCACGCCCATCTCGATCACTCGGGCGCACTACCGCGCATGGCGCGCCTGGGCTGGGACGGGACCGTCCTTGCCACGCGGGCGACCGCGGCCCTGTGCGAGCTCCTTCTTCCCGACAGCGGCCATCTGCAGGAAAAGGATGCGGAGTTCGCCAACCAGCACGGCTTCTCCAGGCACCAGCCGGCGCTGCCCCTCTACACCCAGGCCGACGCGCGTCTGGCATTGCAGCTCTTCCGCCCGATCGAGTTCGGAGCGTGGCATGCAGTCACGGACGGCATCAGGGTGCGCTACCATCGCGCCGGCCACATCCTCGGCGCGGCGTCGATCGAGATCGACTGGAAGGGGCGGACAATCCTCTTCTCAGGCGACATCGGCCGTTACGGCGATGCGGTGATGAAGGATCCCGAGCCGCCCGCGCGCGCCGACTATGTCCTAGTGGAATCGACCTATGGCGATCGGCGCCACGAGCAGGTCGATCCGACAAAGACGCTTGGAGATCATGTCGAACGATGCGTCGAGAGAGGCGGGACGGTGGTGATTCCGGCCTTCGCCGTGGGACGGGTTCAGTCGCTTCTCTATCATTTCTCGCGTCTGCGCGCGCAGGGACGCCTCCGCGACATCCCGATCTTCCTCGACAGCCCGATGGCGATCAACGCGAGCGGGCTGATGTGCGATTTCATGGACGAGCATCGCCTGGCCCGCGCCGAGTGCGAAGCGGCGTGCAGCGTCGCGCACTATGTGCGCGAAGTGGAGGAATCCAAGGAACTCACCGCCAACCCCGCTCCCAAGGTCATCATCTCGGCCAGTGGAATGGCAACGGGCGGCCGCGTGCTCCACCATCTCAAGCGCTTCGCGCCGGATGGGAAGAACCTCATCCTCTTCTCAGGCTTCCAGGCGGCGGGCACCCGCGGCGCCGCCATGATCGGGGGCGCCCGGACGATCAAGATCCACGGCGAGTATATCCCGGTCGAAGCCGATGTCGCCAACCTGACGATGCTTTCGGCGCATGCCGACAGCGACGAGCTCATGCGCTGGCTCGGGTCGCTGCAAGAGCCCCCGCGCCATGTCTATGTCACGCATGGCGAGCCGACCGGCGCCCAGGTCCTGGCGAAGCGTGTCTCGGAGGATCTGGGCTGGGCATGCAGCGTACCGGCGCTGGGTAGCTGGGGCATGCTCGCGTGAAGCCCGGGATCATCGAGGACGCCGAAGTAGAGCCTGTCGCGACGACGCTGCGGGCACACCGCCTCGGCCTGTCGGCTGCCGGAGGTGATCTGATCGCGGTCATGCGCCAAGACTGTCCCGTCTGCCGCTCGGAAGGTCTCGCGTCGCGCGCGCAGGTCGCGCTGCACGCCGGCGGGCGGGAAATCGTCGTCTCGCTGCTGCACAGTTCCGCGGAGGCTCCAGCGCCCGGCGAGATCGGCCTGTCCGAATCCGCATGGCGGCGGCTCGGCGTCAGCGAGGGCGATCCGGTCGAGATCGCGCACGCCCAGCCTCTCGCCTCGCTCGCCGAAGTGCGTCGGCGCATCTATGGCAATCGTCTCAGTGAAGGGGCTTTTTCAGCGATCATGACCGACATCGCCGAGCGACGCTATAGCGATGTCCATCTCTCGGCGTTCATCACGGCATGCTCAGCGGTCCCGCTCGATACGGACGAAACGATCAGCCTGACCAGGGCGATGGTCGATGTCGGCGAGCGATTGCAGTGGTCCGGAGCGGTCATCGTCGACAAGCATAGCGTCGGTGGATTGCCGGGCAATCGCACCACGCCGATCATCGTCTCGATCATGGCCGCGGAGGGCCTGATCATGCCCAAGACATCGTCGCGGGCGATCACCTCGCCGGCCGGCACGGCGGACACGATGGAGGTGCTTGCACCTGTCGACCTCGACGTTTCCGCCATCCGCAAGGTGGTCGAGCGCGAAGGCGGCTGCATCGCCTGGGGCGGCGCCGTCAATCTCAGCCCGGCCGACGATGTGATCATCGGCGTTGAACGAGTGCTCGATATCGATGCCGTAGGGCAGATGGTCGCCTCGGTGCTGTCCAAGAAAATCGCGGCCGGTGCGACCCATCTGGTCATCGATATCCCGGTCGGGCCGACCGCCAAGGTACGCGGAACCGATGCCGCCGATACGCTCGAGCGCGCGCTGAGCTCGGTCGCCCAAGCCTTCGGGCTTCGCACGCGCGTGATGCGCGGCCCCGGCGCGGAGCCGATCGGACGGGGCATCGGCCCGGCGCTCGAGGCGCAGGATATCCTTGCCGTCCTCCAGGGGCAGCCGGGCGCCGAGGATCTCGCCCACCGGGCCTGCGAGCTGGCGGGAGGACTGCTTGAGCTCGCTGACGCGGCCCCGGCCGGCGAAGGCTATGCGCGTGCGCGGGCGTGTCTCGAAAGCGGCGGGGCCTGGGCCAAGTTCCAACGTATCTGCGAAGCGCAGGGCGGCATGCGGGCTCCACCGGTCGCCCGGTTTCAGCAGGATATGATCGCTCCCTATAGCGGCCGCCTGGTGAGTATCGACAATCGCAAGCTCGCGACGGTCGCGAAGCTCGCCGGCGCGCCGGTGGCCAAGGCCGCTGGCGTCGCACTGCAGTGTCGGCTGAACCAGATGGTGGATGCCGGGGCTCCCTTGTGTAGCATTCATGCCGAGAGCCCGGGCGAGCTCGACTATGCGGCGGCCTATGCCGTGAGCGACGGGCCGATCTTCGGGATTGAAGCGCTATGAACCGTCCCGTCCTGTTCGCGCTGCCTGGCAGCGAGGCCCTGGCACAGCCGCTATCCGCCGCGCTCGATGCAGAGGTCGGCACGATCGAGCATCGTCAGTTTCCTGACGGGGAAACCTATCTCAGGGTCGGAAACGACGTCAGCGACCGCGAGGTCATCCTGCTGTCCAGTCTCGATCATCCGGACGCCAAGCTGTTGCCGCTGCTGTTCGCAGCCGACACCGCGCGCGATCTTGGCGCTCGCAGGATCGGGCTCGTCGCCCCTTACCTCGCTTACATGCGCCAGGACATACGCTTCCATGCCGGCGAGGCGGTGACGTCGCGAACCTTTGCTGCGATCCTGTCTCGCCATCTCGACTGGCTGGTGACGGTCGATCCGCATCTCCATCGCTACCATGAATTGTCGGAAATCTACCGCATCCCAACCCAGGTTGTTCATGCCGCGCCGTTTTTGGCCTCGTGGATCAAGCGCAATGTCGCTCGCCCGCTGATCATCGGTCCGGACCTGGAAAGCGAACAGTGGGTCTCGCAGGTGGCGGCCGATGCCGATGCTCCGTTTCTCGTGTGCGAGAAAATCCGATCCGGCGACCGTCACGTCACCATCTCGATTCCGAATGCCCCAGCGTTTCTCGATCGCCAGCCGGTGCTGGTCGACGATATCGCCTCATCCGGTCGGACCCTCACCGAGGCGGCGCGCCAACTGGTCGGCATGGGGTTCGCGCGACCGGATTGCGTGGTCGTGCATCCGCTTTTTGCCGGCGATGCAGCGCAGGTTCTGGGTGGGCTTGTCGAAAGGATCGTCAGCACGAACGCGGTTGCACATGCGTCGAATGATATAGACGTCATGCCAGCGATCGCGGAGGCCGTTCGCAACCGGATTGAATGGCGTGCTGCGCGTCAGTTCTAAGACGGAAATGAACGCCCGGCAAACGCTGTGCGCGTCCTCATCCATTGACCCTAAACGAGTCCGAACCAATCTCCTGAGATCTCCCTTTCGGAGAAAATCGCGGCAGGGAAGGAGGATATGTCGTGTCGCACACACGCTCGTTCATCGATCCCCTCGACGTTGCTGGGCACCTGAAGCTTGAGCCCGAAGTAAAGCGCGCCACCCTGCTATCCTGGGCGTCCGATCGCGCAGCCGTCAAGGGCCAACCCGCCCCCCTCGCCCGCCGGGCGCCAGTAACCCGCTGCCGGTCGACGATGTGATGGAAGCGTAGCGATGGCTCGATCGCGCCGAGGGCGGCGCGGGCAACTCGCATGCATCGTCCGGAGCAGAGACCCGGCAATGAGCCGCAGCGACCGCGGCATTGGTGTGAGCGGAGTAGCCGAACCCTCACAGTTTCGCTGTCCTTCGCCGTTTTGCCTCGCCAAATTTTTACTCTTGACCTGGGACCATAGTCCAACGTGCAGAGAAGTATCCCTTGAAGCGCTGCCCTCGCGGCACTGCGTATTGATCGATCTCGGGGGCTATGGGGAACAAGCGCGTCGTGCATATCGTCGATGACGAAGAGACAATACGAAAAGCACTAAGTTTCACGTTGCGGACCGCAGGGTTTGCCGTAGAAGCCTACGCTTCGGGGCCGGAGTTTCTGTTGAGCGCAGAGGACGCCGAGAAAGGCTGCGTGGTTCTCGACATGCACATGCCCGACATGGACGGCCTGCAGGTTCAGGCGGAGCTGACGCGACGCGGTATCGACATGCCCGTCGTGGTGCTGACGGGCAATGGCGATCCTACGCTCGCCGTACAGGCGATGAAGGCGGGCGCTGCCGACTTTCTCGCCAAACCGGTCGAGAAGGCCGCATTGCTCGGCGCGATCGACCGCGGCTTCAGCTGGCTTGAGAGTATAGCCCGTCGTGCCTCCGAACAGGCCGACGCTCTTTCGAAAGCCGCGAGACTGACGCAGCGCGAACGGGCCGTTCTGAGAGGAATTTCGCGAGGCTATCCAAATAGCCTTATCGCAGATGAACTCGGCGTCACGTCGCGCACGGTCGAGCTGCATCGGGCCAGTCTGATGATCAAACTCAACGCGCAAAGCCTGCCCGACCTGTTGCGGATCGCTTTCGCCGTCGACCTGCACGAATCGACCGAAAACGGGCACCCCTAAAATTCTCGGCCGTGCGATGCCGGATGCTATGCGGATCGGGCCGCGGCCAGTTCGGCGATGATCGGACAATCCGGCCGCTCGTCGCCTTGGCAGCGCTCGGCCAGGTCGATTAGCGTGTCGCGCAGCGCCGTCAACGCCTCGGCTTTGCGCTGAAACTCATCGGCGCGGGCAAGGGCAAGCCGCTTCACCTCCGCGCTGGCACGGCCGGTATCGGCCCAAAGGCTGAGCAACGTGCGGATCTCCTCGATCGGGAAGCCGAGATCGCGGGCATTGGCGATAAACCGGAGGCGATGGAGGTCGCGCTCGCCATAGTCACGATAGCCAGCACCCCGACGCGCCGGCGCCGGGATGAGGCCGATCTTTTCATAATGGCGGATCATCCGCTCAGAGACGCCGCTCTGCCGTGACGTCTCGCCGATGTTCACAGTGCTTTCCGGTTGAGGCGCAGCGCGTTGGTGACCACGCTCACCGAAGAGAGCGCCATCGCCGCCGCCGCGATAATGGGCGAGAGCAGAATACCGAACAGCGGATAGAGCGCACCCGCCGCTACGGGCACGCCCGCGACATTGTAGATGAAGGCGAAGACGAGATTCTGGCGGATGTTCGACATGGTCGCTTGGCTGAGCCGCCGCGCCCGGACGATGCCAGTCAGGTCGCCCTTGAGCAGCGTGACGCCAGCGCTCTCGATCGCGACGTCGGTGCCGGAACCCATGGCGATGCCGACGTCGGCGGCGGCCAACGCGGGGGCGTCGTTGACACCGTCGCCGGCCATGGCGACCACCCGCCCCTCGCGCTTGAACTTCGCGACCACGGCGCTCTTCTGATCGGGCAGCACCTCGGCCTCCACCTCGTCGATGCCCAGACGCCGGGCGACCGCTTCCGCCGTCGTGCGGTTGTCGCCTGTCAGCATGACCACGCGAATGCCATCCGCCTTGAGCGTGGCGAGCGCTTCTGGTGTCGTGGCCTTCACCGGATCGGCGATCGCGAAGGCGCCGCCGACTGTGCCGTCGACCCCGATGAAGATCGCGGTGGCGCCATCCCGGCGCAGCGCGTCGGCCTGGTCGGCGAGCGCCTCGGTGGCGACGCCCTCGTCACCGAGGAACCGCGCGTTGCCGAGAACGATCCTGCAGCCATCGACAGTGCCGAGCGCGCCGCGCCCGGTCGGCGAGTCGAAGTCGGTGACGTCGCTCGTGGCGATGCCGCGATCCTTGGCGGCCTCGACGATCGCCAGCGCGAGCGGATGCTCGGACGCCCGCTCGACCGAGGCGGCAAGACGCAGCAGCTCGGCTTCGTCGAAGCCGGGCGCCGGCACGACCTGGGTGACGGCAGGCCGGCCTTCGGTCAGCGTGCCTGTCTTGTCGACGACGAGAGTGTCGACCTTCTCCATATGCTCGAGTGCTTCGGCATTTTTGATGAGGACACCGAGCCCGGCGCCGCGGCCGACCCCGACCATGATCGACATCGGCGTTGCCAGCCCCAGTGCGCAGGGACAGGCGATGATCAGCACGGCGACCGCCGCCACCAGCCCATAGGCGAAGCGCGGCTCGGGACCCCAGATGCCCCAGGCGATGAACGCGACGGCCGCGACCGCGATGACCACGGGCACAAACCAGCCCGACACCTGATCGGCCATGCGCTGGATCGGCGCGCGCGAGCGCTGCGCCTCAGCGACCATCTGGACGATGCGTGCGAGCATGGTATCGCGGCCGACCTTGTCGGCGACGATCACCAGCGCACCGGTCTGGTTGAGCGTGCCGCCGATCACTGTGTCGGCCTTTGCCTTGGTGACGGGCATGGATTCGCCGGTGACCATCGACTCGTCGAGCGAGGAGCGGCCGTCCTCGACTACGCCGTCGACCGGCACCTTCTCGCCCGGCCGCACCCGCAGGCGGTCGCCCACCGCAACCAGATCAAGGCTGATTTCCTCTTCGTTCCCATCAGAACCGATCCGGCGCGCGGTCTTTGGTGCAAGGTTGAGCAGCGCCTTGATCGCGCCCGAGGTGCGTTCCCGCGCGCGCAGTTCGAGCATCTGGCCGAGCAGCACGAGGACGGTGATCACCGCGGCCGCCTCGAAATAGACGGCAACCATGCCGTCCTCGCCGCGGAAGGCCGGCGGGAACAGCTGAGGCGCGAGCGTCGCGATGACGCTGTAGATCCAGGCGACCCCGGTCCCCATCGCGATCAGGGTGAACATGTTGAAGTTGCGGGTCTTGAGCGAGGCCCAGCCACGCTCGAAGAACGGCCAGCCCGCCCACAGCACGACGGGTGTCGCCAGCACGAACTGGATCCATACCGAGATAGACATCGGCACGAGGCGATGGATCGCGGGAAAGACATGCGCGCCCATCTCGAGGATCAGCACCGGGAGAGCCAGCACGAGGCCGACCCAGAAGCGCCGCGTGAAATCGACTAGCTCGTGGCTGGGGCCGCTGTCGGCGGTCACGGTCGCGGGTTCGAGCGCCATGCCGCAGATCGGACAGGACCCGGGATGGTCCTGGCGGATCTCGGGATGCATCGGGCAGGTCCAGATCGTGCCTTCGGGCGCCGCGACCGGCGGCGTCGGCGGGCCGAGATAGCGCTCGGGATCGGCGATGAACTTGGTCCGGCAGCCCGCGCTGCAGAAATGATAGCTTTCACCGCTATGCTCGGCGTGATGCGCCGTGGTCGCCGGGTCGACGGTCATGCCGCAGACCGGGTCCTTGACGCCGGTCGCCGCTTTAGCGGTGCCGTGGCCGCCGCAGCAACCGCCGCCATGCGCCGCTCCATGTGTCTCGTTCATCGCCTCGCTCCTTTCGACGCCTGACGATCTAGGGTCTGACACCGTGTCAGGGTCAATACGTAATCGCCTAAGCGGCCAAATCGGCGGGCCCGTTCGCTTGGCCGCCATCAGGCCGGGGAGCACGCCGTCGGCATTGGGCTGGGTATCGTCGATGCCATCGAGCCGCTGCACGGTCAGGCGGAAGGCGAGCCGCATGAGACCCGTGCTGGCGGCCATAATCGGCGATTACCAGGCGCCAATCCGGGCGCAGCATGGCAAGCATGGCGGCACGCCACCGCTTCTCCCGCGCCCACAGGCGGATCGCGCGATCATAGTCTTTCGTCGATCCAGTCCCGCGCGGCGGGGTGTACGATTGCATTGGCTTCTCCCAACGCGAGGCGTTCGAAACGATAAACTACATCGACATGGGTGGCGACAGTGTCCCCAGCCAGGCGACCAGCCCGAGAATGACGATCGCAAGACCGCCTTCGACGACGAGGCTCGCCCGCAACAGCGCCTGCGCCCGGGGCGCGTCCTCTTCCTCGATCGCCTGCGCCAGTGCCGGGGTCAGGCGGTAACGGTTGAGCGCGGCCAGGCCCAGCATGCCGGCGAAGAGCAGCAGCTTGGCGATGAGCAGCAGGCCGTAGGTCGACTGCCCGAGAGACGCGATGTTGCCCGGGCCGACCAGGAACCAGCCGTTCACCGTCCCGGTCAGGATCAGCAGGGCGACGATGATCGTGCCGACGAGGGAGAAGCCCCGCAGCGCTTCCTCGGCGAGCATGACCCGGTCCATGTCTTCAGTGGCGAGATCATCGGTTGCGAGCCTGGTAAGAACCAGCGCAAGGAATGCGGCAAGCGCGCCGACCCAGGCGCCCGCGGCGAGCAGATGGATGAGATCGGCCCCCAGTTGCAGCCAGCCCGCCTCGCCTTCGCCGGCCGCGCCATGCCCGCTCCAGGCGAGGGTCGCGAGCGCGACCGCGCCTGCCAGAGTGGACGCGATAAAGACAGGACGGGATTGCCGGCGATAGAAGGGGATGCAGAGCAGAAGAACAAGAAGCGCGACAAGACGCGCCTTCAGCGCCGTTCCCATGGACGTGCCGTTGATGAGGTCTGCGACCATGGATAGATCAGGCTGGGTGAGCGGCAGGCCGGTCATGGCCGCAGCCTGCAACGCGAACCCCAGCGCCGACAGCAAGAGGGCGAGACAGGCGAGACAGGCCACCATTGCCGCCATCGGCATATGCCGCTGAACGATCCGGCCGCCGCCAGGCGCATAGAGCGCGAACAGCGGCAGGCCGAACAGCAGGCCGAGATCGACGTAGAGTGCCCAGCGGACGGCGACGAGTGCCACGTCGTTCATGGCTTCACTTGACGGTAAAGGCGAGATTTCCCTGGATGCGGTGCGTGTCGGTCGAGACGACGTGCCAGGCGACCTGATAGCTGCCTGCCATGAGCGGCTTGTCGAGCGCCAGCACGAGCGTCTTGCCGCCTTCGACGGCCGTCTTGAAGCCGGTAACCGCCATGCGGTGGTTGGGCATGCCGGGCATGCCGGTCATCACGATCTCGGCGCCCGACAGCTTCGGCATCAGACCTTCACTGAAGGTGAGCGTGATACGCGAAGGCGCCGAGACGCTGGCGTTCGCGGCGGGCGTCGAGGACACAAGCTTGGGATGCGCGTAGGCCGGAGCAGAAACACTCAGGCCGACGGCGGCGATAACTGCGAGAGGCGAAAAGAAACGCATTGGAACATTCTCCTGTAGATCCCATGAGACAATACGCAGCCCGAGCCCCCACCCCTCGCAATTATTCTTTTCAATCTACAGCAAGGGTTCCTGGACCATCGTGCGTATTGAAGGATGAAGACGGAGAAGCACCATGGATGAACTTGACCACCTGCTCTCGCGGTTGCGCGATGCGCCTCTCGATCCCAGGCTCGGCGGCCTGGAAAGCCGGGTCATGGCGGAAATAGCGCGCATCCGGGCCATACCAAGCCTTGGCGCTATGACGTTCGGCATCGCGGCCGCAACCGCGCTGTTCATCGGAATTGCCGGCTCGGCAGTTCCGACACGGTCTGCTGATGCCAAACCGCTATCGCCCTTCGATGCTCGGCTCGCGCTTGCGCCCTCGACGCTGCTGAGCTCGCAGTGATGCGCGACCGCCGCCGGCTCCTGCTCCTCGTCCTGGTGACCTTCGCCGCGGCGATCGCTGGCGTTGTCATTGGCCGCGTCTATGTGGTTCCAGTGCGCCCGGTCGAAAATGAGCTGCACGAGCTGCTCCATCGCGATCTGAAGCTGAATTCAGCGCAACACAGCCGACTCGAGACAATCGAGAAGAAATACGCGATCCGGCGTCAAGCGTTGGAGGCCGAATTGCGCGCCGACAATGCGCGTCTCGCGGAAGCGATCGAAGCGGAGCATGGCTATGGCCCGCAAGTCGCAACTGCGGTGGATCGCTCGCACCAGGCCATGGGCGCGCTGCAGAAAGAAACACTTGAGCATATCTTCGCGATGCGGGCCGTGCTGCGCCCGGATCAGACGGACAAATTCGACGACGCCGTGGTGAAAGCGCTGACGGCCAAATCCGAATGACCGCGTGCCTCCCCGACTGCTCGGACGGGGAGCTCGCGGCTCTGGCGCTTGGAGGCCGGCAAGCGGCCTATGGCGAGCTGGTCCGCCGGCATCAAGGTTGGGTTCACCGGCTCGTGCGCAGCCATGTCGGATCTATGGATGAGGCATTGGATGTCACCCAGGCGAGCTTCGTCGCGGCCTTTGCCGCACTCAACCGCTATGACGTAACCCGACCCTTCCAGGTCTGGATGTCCCGGATTGTCATCAACAAATGCCATGACTGGCGGCGTCGGCGAGCGGTTCGAAATTTCTTTGCCCTAGCCCTACCGCTCGGCGAGGCGGACGGCGTCGCCGACGACGCACCGCTGCCCGATCAGGCGATCGGGGCCGAACAGCAGCTCGCGCAAGCAATGAAAGCGATTGCTGCCCTGCCGTCTTCCCTCAAGGACACGCTTATTTTGCGTACGATCGACGAGAAATCGGAAGCTGAAACCGCCGAAATTCTCGGGATCAGCCAGAAGGCGGTCGAAACGCGCCTCTATCGAGCTAGGGCACGCCTTTCGGAAATATTAAAGAAAGTTTGAGGGGGATGAGGCCATGCTGCGTATTCCCAATAGGTCCGCCCTCTTTCTTAAAGCTGAGACAACCGAATGATATCTGCTCTCGACCGCCGCCAGTTCCTTCGCGGAGCGGCCCTCGCCGGTGGTGGCGCCGCACTGTCAGCCTGGCTGCCGGCCTGGGCGCAGACGATCTCGCCGGGGATGCGCCCGACGCTGCCGACCGTGGCGGGCGAAGACATCACGCTCACCATCGCCCGGCAGTCGATGACCATCGACGGGCGCAAGTTCCGGGCAATCGGCCTCAACGGCACGGTCCCCGCCCCGCTGATCCGGCTGCGCGAGGGCCAGCGCGTGCGGCTCAACGTCGTCAATCAGCTGGAGGAGGACAGCTCGATCCACTGGCACGGGCTGATCCTGCCGGCCAATATGGACGGTGTGCCGGGCGTGTCTTTTCCGGGCATCAAGCCGGGCTCGAACTACCTCTACCAGTTCTCCGTCGTGCAAAGCGGCACCTACTGGTACCACAGCCATTCAGGCCTGCAGGAACAGGAAGGCCATTACGGCCCGATCATCATCGATCCCGCCGGTGCCGATCCGGTCGCCTATGACCGCGAGCATGTCATCGTGCTCGCCGATCACAGCGCGCTCTCGCCGCAGGCGATCTTCCGGCGCCTCAAGGTCAACCCCGGCCATTTCAATTTCCAGCGCCAGACCCTGGCCGGGCTCCTGTCGGGCAAGGATCAGCCGCTCAAAGACCGGCTCGACTGGGGCCAGATGCGGATGGACCCGGCCGACATCTCCGATGTGACCGGATCCACCTACACCTATCTCGTCAACGGCCATGGTCCGATGGACAACTGGACCGCGCTCTTCACCCCGGGCGAACGGGTGCGGCTGCGGGTCATCAATGCGTCGGCGATGACCACCTTCAACGTCCGCATCCCCGGCCTGCCGCTGACCATCGTCCAGGCCGACGGGCAGAATGTGGTGCCGGTCACCGTCGACGAGTTCCAGATTGGTGTTGCCGAGACCTACGACGTCGTTGTCAGCCCAGGCGATGACAAGGCCTACACCCTTGTCGGCGAGGCGATCGACCGCTCGGGCATGGCGCGTGCCACGCTCGCGCCGCGCGCCGGCATGGCCGGCGAGGTTCCCCCCTTACGCAAACGGCCGCTCGCCGACATGAAGGACATGGGCATGGACATGTCCTCGATGCCGGGCATGGAAGGCATGGACATGTCGGGCGGCGCTATGCGGGGCGTCGATCCGACGGCCGAGAAGAACGCGTCCGCGCGCCTCGCGACCGGCGCGGCGGCAGCGATGGCGACCATGGACAATAGCGCCATGGCAGGCATGGATCATTCGGGGATGGATCATGGATCGATGGCCGGCATGGACCACGGCGCGATGGGCGCCGATGGCCAGATGGCGGGCATGGATCATGGCGGACACGCGATGGGCTCGATGAAGATGCGCGACTTCTCGAACGCGCCGCAGGTGAAGCGCGACCCGAGCGTCCAGACCATCTCGCCGATGCCCGTAGACCGCACCGGCGAGCCCGGCCAGGGCCTCGCCGACGTCGGCCACAAGGTGCTTGTCTACAGGGACCTGATGGCGCTCGATCGCAATCCGGACGTGCGCGCGCCGAGCCGCAGCATCGACATTCACCTCACCGGCAACATGGAGCGGTTCATGTGGTCGTTCGACGGCGAAAAAATGTCGGACCATCACGAGCCGATCCCCTTCATCGAAGGCGAGCGGGTGCGCGTCAATCTCATCAACGACACGATGATGGGGCATCCGATCCATATTCACGGGCATTTTTTCGAGCTGGTGACGGGGCATGGCGATCATGCGCCGCGCAAGCATACGGTGATCGTCCAGCCCGGCGGCAAGGTGACCTGGGACTTCACCGCCGACGCGGTCGGCGACTGGGCCTTCCACTGTCATCTCCTCTACCACATGCATGCAGGGATGATGCGGGTCGTGAGCGTCCGTCCGAAGGGAGACGCGTAATGACCCGCATCCTCACGCCGCTGGTGAGCGCGATCGCCCTTTTCGCTGCCGCGCCCGCCTTTGCCCAGGATCATTCGATGCACGGCATGCCCGGCATGGCGCCGCCGGGCGAAGTGGCGCCGGCGCAGGAGAAGAAGAAGGACAAGGCCGCCGCCAGGCCGCGCGCTCAGACACCAGCGCCGGACGCCACCTCGGCGATGGACCATTCGCAGCACCAGGCCAGTCCTGCGCCGCAGGGAGATGCGGCCGGTCAGCCGCAACCCGCGTCTCCCGCGATGCCGGAGATGCCGGGTATGGACCATTCGCAGCATGGCCAGACAACGATGCCGGGAATGCCCGCCATGCCCGGCATGCAAATGACCGGCACGGCGCTTCCGGCCGGCAATGCGCCCCCGCCGCCTCCCCCAAGCGACCACTTCGCCGATCGTGATTTTCCCGGCGGCGAGATGGCGCGCTCGCGCGACATCATGATGAAGGATAGCGGCGGCAACAATTTCGGGCAAATGCTGCTCAACCTGTTCGAGTATCAGGCGCATAGCGGCCGCGATGGCTATCGCTGGGATGGCGAAGGCTTTTACGGCGGCGACATCAACCGGCTCTGGCTCAAGAGCGAGGGCGAAGGCGAGTTCGGCCGCGGCATCGACAGCGCCGAGGTGCAGGTGCTCTACAGCCGGGCCATCGACCCCTATTTCAATCTTCAGGGCGGTATCCGCCAGGACTTCGGCCGCGGGCCCGACCGCACCTACGCGACGATCGGCGTCGAGGGCCTGGCTCCTGGCATGTTCGAGGTCGAAGGCGCGCTGTTCCTCTCGACCAAGGGCGATGTTCTGGGCCGGGTCGAGGGCTATTACGACCAGCGCATCACCCAGCGCCTGATCCTCCAGCCGCGCGCCGAGGTCAATTTCGCCGCACAGGATATTCCGGAGAACGACATCGGTTCGGGGCTGGTCAACATAGAGCTCGGCGCGCGCCTGCGCTACGAATTCAGCCGCCAGTTCGCGCCTTACATCGGCGTTTCCTATCTGCGCAAAGCCGGAGACACGGCGCGGCTGTCGAGGCTTGCGGGCGAGGACGTCCATGCCACCAGCTTCGTCGCCGGCGTTCGCTTCTGGTTTTAGCATCAGGACGGCTGATGGCGGGGGCGAACAAGAGAGCGGGGCGTTACACTCATACCCAGGTCGGCCGGCGCCGAGCGAAGGAGATACGCCATGGACCATTCGTCCCACATGAACACCCGGAAGATGGGCGCCTATTGGAGCCTTGCCGTTCAGACCGTCATCAGCGGCGTCATCATGTATCTGGTGATGTTCGTCATGATCGACGGGCTCGACAGCTTCTACAACAACCTCAACATGCTCTACATGACGCTGATGATGGTCGCGCCGATGGTGGTGCTGATGATCCTCGCCATGCGGCACATGTTCGCGTCGAAGGCCGCCAACATCGCGCTGATCGCCGCGTCGCTGGTCGCCTTCTTCGGCAGCTTTGCACTCATCCGCACCCAGACCACGATCGGCGACACGGCCTTTCTGCGCTCGATGATCCCGCACCATTCCGGGGCGATCCTGATGTGCCAGGAAGCAAAGCTCAGCGATCCGGAAGTCATCCGGCTTTGCGAATCGATCAAGCGCTCGCAGCGGCAGGAAATCGACGAGATGAAGGCCATACTCGCGCGGCGCTGAGTGGCACGGTCGGGCTACGCCCGGATACGTGCGCCCGGCCAGGTATGTGAGCCGGCCGATGGTCGACACGAGGCGCGGGGCGGACGAGATTGCAAGCGACGTAGCGCGGCTTGCGCCGCTGTTCCTGCGACAGGCTGGCGGCCACGTCCTGACGCTGCTCGATCCTTCCGGGATCGTGCTGAGCTATAATGAAGAAGGCGAGCGTGCCGAATGCTGGCCGCTCGATCGCGTTCTGGGACAGCCCCACGACCTGTTCTACCCGCCAGACGAGATAACGGCAGGACGGCCCCGCGCCGACTTGGACGCCGCTCTGCGCGAAGGCACTCTGGAGCGTGAAGCCTGGCGAGTCTGCGAGAACGGCTCGGAATACCTTGCGCGATTGACCATCACTGCGCTGTTCGAAGACGACGCCCATCGAGGCTTTGCCTGCATCAGCCGGGATGTCACCGACGAGGCGGCGGTCCGGGCTTCAAACGAAACGCGCGAGCAGCATCTGCAATCGATCCTGGCGACCGTACCTGATGCAATGATAATAATCGACGAGGCCGGCGTCATCACCTCGTTCAGCGCTGCTGCCCATCGCATGTTCGGCTATTCGGAAGCCGAGCTCGTCGGGCAAAATGTCTCCTGTCTTATGCCTCAGCCCGACCGCGACCGGCACGACGAATACATCGCGCATTATCTGCAGACGGGCGAGCGCCGGATCATCGGTCTGGGCCGCGTCGTTGTGGGTCAGCGCCGCGACGGCTCGACCTTCCCGATGCAGTTGTCGGTCGGCGAGGCCGGTGAAGAGGGCCAGCGGCTTTTCACAGGGTTCATCCGGGATCTCACCGCCAAGGAGCAGGATGAGCTCAGGCTCAAGGAACTGCAAGCGGAGTTGGTTCATGTCTCGCGGTTGAGCGCGATGGGTACGATGGCCTCCACGCTTGCTCATGAACTCAATCAGCCGCTCGCCGCAGTGGCGCTCTATCTCGAAACCATTCGGGACATGCTCGCTGTCCAGGATGATGAGCCATTCGTCTCTCTTCGGTCCGTAATGGACGATGCCGCTCAGGAGACGCTGCGCGCTGGCCACATCGTCCGGCGCCTCCGCGACTTCGTCGCACGCGGTGAGGTCGACAAGAGTTTGCACGACCTGCCGCAAGTCATCACCGAGGCAAGCCAACTGGCACTGGTCGGCGCGCGCGAGCGGGGCATCCGTAGCTTCTTCGCAATCGACCCCGCAGCCACGCCGGTCCTCATCGACAGGGTGCAGATCCAGCAGGTGCTCGTAAACCTGATGCGCAACGCCGTTGAGGCCATGGCAGAATCATCGATCCGCGACCTCAAAGTCGCGACGAGTTTGCGTGCCGACGGCCTTGTCGAGGTTACGGTGGAGGATACCGGCCCCGGGATCGCGGAAGAAATTCGCGAACAACTGTTCATGGCGTTCACATCGACGAAGGCCGACGGCATGGGCCTTGGCCTCTCGATCTGCCGGACGATCATCGAAGCACATGGCGGCCGCATCTGGATGGAGCGCTCCGACCGAGGCGGCACGTGCTTTCACTTCACGCTGATCCACGCGCGGGCGGAGGAGGAACATGGGGGATAGACGCATCATTCATCTGGTCGACGACGAGGAGAGCATCCGCAAGGCGGCAAGCTTCGCGCTCAAAACCGCGGGCTATGATGTCATCGCCTACACCTCCGGAGTGGAATTTCTCAGGACAGCGAAGTCCGCTGAAGTAGGCTGCGTTATCTTGGATGTGCGGATGCCTGAAATGGACGGTCTCCAAGTCCAGACCACTATGGCTGCGCGTGGGATCAACATGCCGGTCATCGTCCTGACCGGCCACGGCGATGTGTCGGTAGCTGTGCAGGCTATGAAAGGCGGCGCGATTGACTTTCTCGAAAAGCCCTTCGAGAAGGCTGCCCTGCTCGAGGCCGTGAGGCGCGCTTTCGCTCGTCTCGACGATGTCGACCTTCGCGCGCTGGAATCGTCGGAAGCCGAGGTGCGGGTTGCTGCCTTGACCCCCCGCGAGCAGGAAGTGCTGGAAGGATTGGCGAACGGCTTGCCCAACAAGACGATCGCCTATGATCTGGGTTGCTCATCCCGGACGGTCGAGGTTCACCGCGCCAGCCTCATGGCCAAGCTCGAGGTCCGCAATCTCTCTGAGGCGTTGAGGATCGCCTTTGCTGCCGGGTTCGGTCGCAAGACGTGATAACTGCGCCCTCTACGTAGCGACGAGGATGCCGCATCGTGCGAGCCATTGCCGTGATGCAACAGGTCCTCATGTCGCGCGAGATGTCTTCGTTTTCTGACACACAAGGTGATGGGCGCTACACCATCCTCGTCTCCGACGACGACCCGGGTGTTCGGCGTGCCCTTCAGCTTCTTAGATCCCGTGGCTACTGCGTCTGTAGCTATACAAGTGGTAGCGCGCTTTTGGCCGATTCGCGTGCCAAGCGAGCCAATTGCCTGATTGTTGATTATCGCATGCCGGACATTGATGGCTTTTCGATCCTGCGCCAACTCCGATCGCTGGGCTGGTCCGGATGCTCCATCATGATTTCGGGCTTCCATGACGAGGTTCTCGCCCGCCGCGCTGCCGACGCGGGCTTTGATCACATGATCACTAAACCACTAAGGAGCCGTCTACTCCTCGAGGCAATCGGCCGTCACAGACGCCTCTCGTCGAATGAGTAAATGGACCGCGTCCGACCGCCAACGCTAAAGAGGCCAGGTGGGGACACGAGCACGTCGTTTTTCCAGAGGAAACCAACCCAGCTGCGCCCAAGGGCCTTGCCCGCGGCTGGGCTCATTTGTCACAGCAACACATCTTGGATAGTGGTGGACGGTACGATTCATATCGATTTACGCGCTCCCCTTATCCGCCTGACGAATTAGCACCTGAAGAGGGCCGTTTCCAAGCTAGTGGCAGGACCACAAGCAGCAGGAGCGACAGGCCGGCAATGCTCCAGAGGACGAGAGGCTGAGCGCCGGGTGCGGCGAAAGCGAGCGCCACGGGCGCCAGTGCCTGCCCGATGCTGGCAGCCGAATGCTGGAGGCCAAGCCTCACCCCTGAGGCCGCCGCAGAACCGCTGATCCAGAAGCTTGTGACCAATCGCAGGCTCGCCGAGCTCCAACCGGCGACCAGGATGAACACGCTCATATCGGCTATGCTTGATGCGAGTGGAAAGGCAACGAGCGCCGCTGCCAGCAAACCGAGCGTCAATCCGGCAAGACGCCCGGGAACCTTCACTAACCAATCGAGCCTTGCATGAAAGATCTGCGCCGCCAGCATGCCGAATCCGCAAAGACTGAGCATCCAGGCGATCTGCTCGCGGCTCAGCGAGACCGCACTGCGCGTCATCAGGAGATTGACGTGCATAGCGGCAAGCCCGGCCCCCGCAGCGATCGTGATGAGTAATAGGACTCCCGTGGCGCAGACTGTCGGCGGCGGCGGATCTCCTGAGTCGAGGCAGTGCGCACAGCGGCCTGGCAGGCTTACAAGGCAAAGCGACCCCGCGACGGTGCCGATGCTGGCAGCAACGATCATGAGCGGCGCGCCGGGCATGATCGCAACGGAGGCTTCCGCCAAAAGCGGTCCGCCGAGGTCTCCCAAAAATACAGACCCCGTCAACCAGGTGAAACGCCGCGCCTGCTCCCCACGGCTGACCGCGGCGAAACTCGCACTGAGCAGCGCAAGCGGTATGATGGCGGCGGCCGCCATCCCCGCGACCGTGCGCAAAACGTAGAGAGTCGGCAGAGCTACGAGGCCAACTGGTGCAGTCACCATCGCGAGGATAATGAGCGCTGTGCGCAACATGACGCGGTAGTCGACCCGGTCGGCAATCCAGCCCCAAAGCGGTGCCGCCACCAGTGCTGCCAGCGGGTGGACGGCGGTCAAGCTCGCGACATGAAAATCATGCGCTGAGGAAAGCCCGCCGGGATTTGGGTCGACCAGGGTCGGAAGGAAAGCGAGAATGGCCGTCTGCCCTGCCGAGGCCGACACCGCCGCGAGCAGCAACACAATGAAGGAGGATTGACCACGCTTGCCATCGTGTGATTCGCCTTGGGGAACAAGCGGGTCAGCGGTTCGTCGGAGAGCCGGTATCACCACCAAGCGCGCAAGCCGATCACCAGCCGGTGTTCGGATGACCCCTCGCCCCGCAGGCGTCGGAAGCCCGCCGTGCCATCGAACGCACGCTCCCAGACGAAGCCGATATAGGGCGCGAACTTGCGCGACACCTCGTAGCGCAACCGTCCGCTCAGCTCGACATTGCTGAAGCCGCTGCCAAGCTGCCGATCTCTCGACCGCTTCGAATAGATATTGGTCTCTACCTGCGGTGTGAGGATCAACCGATTGGTGAACAAGACCTCATAGGACGCCTTGGCGCGCGCCGCGAGACGCCCATCGGTTCCTACATAGCCGGTGAGCTGGACGTCGAACCAATAGGGCGCCAGTCCCTCGACGCCGGCGGCCAGCCAGGTGGTCGCACCCTTGCCGAGATCCTGCCTGACCCCGAGCAGCGTGCCCCAGAACGGGTTCTTGCTGTGCCACCACAGCGCCTCGACGCTGCTCTCCGGATCGAGACGTTGGTCGCGGGAGTTCTTGAGCCCCTGGCTGCGCAGCCAGAGCTTGTCATTGTCCTGACCCTTGGTGACGAGCACGGTCCAGCCCACGCCCTGACCCTCGTTGCCGCTGGTGAACTCAAGCTCATCGACAAGTATCTTGGGGATTGAGAGCTTGTCGGCCATCTCATAGCCCGGCAGCGTCGAGTTGCGGTAGCCGTCGGCATAATCGTCCGAGTTGCGCGCGTCCGGCGGGGCCTGGCCGCCCTGCATCGAGCCCATGTCCATCGTGGCGCCGTTACCGGACGCCTTCGTGTCGGTCATATCCATGCCCGGCATGTCCATGCCCGCATGGTCCTGAGAGCCTTGCGCGGAAGGAGTGTGCGGAGCGGGAGTGGCCGTTTGGGCAGGGGTGGTGGCGGGCGACGGGGGCGAGGCATCCTGCGCGA
>NZ_JAINEZ010000065.1:0-31474 GCF_019873065.1 Sphingobium sp. PNB | reverse complement strand
TCGCCCCCTCCCCAAGGCCTTGCACCCGGCGCGCAGCTTCGCCACATCAACGCCATGACGACTCCGCCCCTCAAAGCCGCCCTGATCCCCGTCACCCCGCTCCAGCAGAATTGCACGCTCTTCTGGTGCACGGCGACCCATCGCGGCGCCTTCGTCGATCCGGGCGCGGATCTGCCCATTCTGAAAAGGGCGGCCGAGCAGCATGGCGTCACCATAGAGAAGATCCTCGTCACCCACGGTCATATCGACCATTGCGGCCAGGCGGGCATCCTCGCCCGCGATCTGGGCGTTCCCATCGAGGGGCCGCATGAAGCCGACCGCTTCTGGATCGACCGGCTGGGCGAGGACGGCGCCCGATACGGCATCGACGGCGAAAGCTTCGAACCCGACCGCTGGCTGGAGGACGGCGATCAGGTCACGGTCGGCGACCTCACGCTCGACGTCTATCACTGCCCCGGCCACACGCCCGGCCACGTCGTCTTCCACCATGCGCCCAGCAAGCTCGCCATCGTCGGGGACGTGCTGTTCCAGGGGTCGATCGGCCGCACCGACTTCCCCATGGGCAATCATCAGCAGTTGGTCGATGCGATCACCGGCAAGCTCTGGCCGTTGGGCGGCGACACGGCCTTCGTCCCCGGCCACGGCCCGATGAGCAACTTCGCCCATGAACGCCGCACCAATCCCTTCGTGGGGGATGCCGTCCTCGCCTGACCCTATCGAACCATCGCCATGGCGGGCGGCGCCGGCACCTCCCGCGTCGCGCCATAGGCGACAGTGAGCGCCGCCACCGCCATGCCGACCATCACCGCCCAGGTCAGCAGCGCTCCTGCGCCGCGCCAGACGGTCGGCTTCTCCGCATCCATCCCGAAGCCATGGGCGATTCGCGCCAGCACCAGCGCCAGCGCCGCGCCCCAGAGCCAGATCGACGCCCCGGCCGCCAGTTCCACCAGCCCGAAGAGAATCAGCGTCACCGGCACATATTCGATGAAATTGGCATGCGCGCGCATCCGCTTGGCCAACAGCGCGCTGCCACCGTCGCCGTGCAGCACATGATCCGAAATCCGGATTCGCGCGCATCGAATCCCCAGCCACATGTTGAGCAGCGCGCAGGCGGCGGCCAGCGTCAGCGTGATCGGCAGCAACATCGGATTTCCCCCCTTTCATGGCGACGCCCCCAGAATAGGGCAGCGGCATGGCGGGGCAAGAAGGACTTGCGCACGGGCCAAAAAACGCTATAGGCGCAGGGCTTCGCGATCATCCGGGCCGCATGGGTCTGCGGCGCCGTTGGCGTCGTCATCCATCGGATACGGCCAGTCGCACTAACAGATCAATTTATGGAATAAGGTGCCGACATGGCTGTCCCCAAGAGGAAAACGTCCCCGTCCCGCCGCGGCATGCGCCGCAGCCATGACTCGCTGCGTGTCGAGGCCTATCAGGAATGCTCGAATTGCGGCGAACTGAAGCGCCCGCACAATCTCTGCGACGCCTGCGGCCACTATAACGGCCGTGAAGTCGTCGCCGTCGGGGCCTGACGCTCAAGCATTTCTCCTGAAAAGGGTGCGTTAACTTGTCCAGCCAACCGCGAATCGCAATCGACGCGATGGGCGGGGATGAAGGCGTACGCGTGATGATGGCGGGCGTTGCGCTCGCCCGTCGCCGTCACGAAGGGTTGCGCTTCACCCTTTTCGGGGACGAGGCGCGGATCAAGTCCGCGCTCGACAACCACCCCAATCTGCGCGCCGCGTCGGAAATCGTCCACGCGCCCGATGTGGTGGCTTCAGGCGACAAGCCCAGCGTCGCCATCCGCAAGAAGACCAGCTCGATGAGCATGGCCATCGCGGCGGTGAAGGCGGGCGATTGCGGCGCTGCGGTCTCCTCCGGCAATACCGGCGCGCTGATGGCGATGGCGAAGCTCGCCCTGCGCACCATGAAGGGCGTCGACCGGCCCGCGCTGGCCGCCATGCTGCCGACCCTGGGCGACAATGACGTGGTCATGCTGGACCTGGGCGCCAACACCGAATGCGACGCCCGCAATCTCGTCCAGTTCGCGGTGATGGGCGCCGCCTATGCCCGCATTGCGCTCGACCTGGAGCGGCCCCGCGTCCGCCTGATGAACATCGGCACGGAAGAAATGAAGGGGACGGAGGAAATCCGCGACGCCGCCGCGATCCTGCGCGCCGCGACCAGCCTGCCGCTGTCCTTCGAAGGCTTTACGGAGGGCGACAAGATCGGCCGCGGCGATGTCGACGTCATCGTGTCGGACGGCTTTTCCGGCAATGTGGCGCTCAAGACGGCGGAGGGCACGGCCCGCTTCGTCACCGACCTGCTGCGCACCGCCTTCACCAGCTCGATCCGTTCCAAGCTCGGCTTCCTGATCTCCAAGCCCGCGATGCACCTGCTGCGCCATCATCTCGACCCCAACAACCATAATGGCGCCGTTTTCCTCGGCCTCAATGGCGTGGTCGTGAAAAGCCATGGCAGCGCAAACGACAAGGGCGTCGCCAATGCCGTCCATGTCGCCGCCCGGCTGCTGGAGGAAGACATCACCCGGCGCATCGCCGCCGACATGCACGGGATCGAGGGGTTGACCGCCCCCGCATCCAGGATGGAGCTGCCCGCAAAGTGATCCGCCGATCCGTTCTCCTGGGCACGGGCTCCGCCCTGCCGGTCCGCTCCGTCACCAATGCCGAATTGGCGCAGACCGTGGACACGAGCGACGAATGGATCGTTGAGCGCACCGGCATCCGCACCCGCTACATCGCGGGAGAGGGTGAAACCACAGCGACGCTCGCCACCGATGCGGCCAGGGCGGCGCTGGAAGCCGCCAGCCTGTCCGCGCAGGACATCGACCTGATCGTGCTGGCCACCGCCACCCCCGACCAGACCTTCCCGGCCACCGCCACCATCGTCCAGGCCGCGCTTGGCATCAACGATTGTGTGGCCTTCGATGTGGCGGCGGTCTGTTCCGGCTTCCTCTACGCCATCACCGTGGCCGACAGCATGATCTGCTCGGGCGCGGCGCGGAACGCCATCGTGATCGGTTCGGAAACCTTCAGCCGCATCCTCGACTGGGAAGACCGCACCACCTGCGTGCTCTTCGGCGACGGCGCAGGCGCGGTCGTGCTGGGCGCGGAGGAAAGCACCGATGGCAAGCGGGGCATCCTCGCCTCGAAACTGCACGCCGACGGCCGCCACAACCAGCTTCTCTATGTCGACGGCGGCCCCTCCACCACGCAGACGGTCGGCAAGCTGCGGATGAAGGGACAGGAAGTCTTCCGCCACGCCGTCACCAACCTGGCCTCGGTGCTGACCGAAGTGATGGCCGCTGCCGACATGACTGCGGCGGACATCGACTGGCTGGTCCCGCACCAGGCCAATGCCCGCATCCTCGATGCGACTGCGCGCAAGCTGAAACTCGCGCCGGAAAAGGTGGTGATGACGGTGGATCGCCATGCGAACACCTCCGCCGCATCGGTTCCCCTGGCCCTCGACCTCGCCATGCGCGACGGGCGCATCCAGTCCGGCGACCTGCTGGTGCTGGAGGCGATGGGCGGCGGCTTCACCTGGGGCGCCTGCGTCCTGCGGGTGTAGGGCCAGGATCGGTCCTGAACATCGTGCGGAAAAGCCGGTCCTGAGCCTGTCGAGGAATGGGAACCGGCTTTCTGCCTGAAAGAAGGCGACAGCAAAAAGCTGGAGCGCGCGACCTGCGCCGGATTTAACGCAGCGCGCTCTGGAACGGCCGATCCGATGCAGTCGTTCGGAATCCGTTCCGGAGCAGGCCAAAAAGGAACCGTTCGCGCCGGGCCCGTCCGACGCCTAGCCTTTTCCCGAGGCCACAGTTCCAAGGAAGCGAAGCCTTTCGACAGGCTCAGGGCGAACGGGTGAGAAAAAGCGGCCCGTCTGCTTTCCAGACCTCTTCACTTCCGACTCAACCAAACAGCGCCCCGGCAGCATCCTCGTGCCAGGCCGATGTCACCCAAAATGGATGGCATCCCTGCGCCATATTCTTCCCAGTCCCATTGCGGGACTGCTACACCGCCCATTTTTCACGGTTTTTTAAGGATTTCGCCGGGTGGTCATCTTGCCGAATCATGCAGAATCGCGCACATTGTCAAATGATCACCCGCATTTAGGCTCGACGGGTGTCAAGGTGGGGAAATGCGATGAGCGGTAACGGAACTCTGACGCGCGCGGATCTCGCGGAGAGCGTGAACCGTCATATTGGCCTTTCACGGGCAGAAGCGGCAACCTTAATCGAATCCATTTTGGAGCATATGTCCGCCGCGCTCGAACGCGGGGAAAATGTGAAGATCTCCAGCTTCGGCACCTTCGTGTTGCGCGACAAGACGCAGCGCATGGGCCGCAACCCCAAGACGGGCGTGGAAGTGCCGATCGAGCCGCGCCGGGTGCTGACCTTCCGCGCCAGCCAGACGATGCGGGACCGCGTCGCCTCGGCCTGAGGGGGCCGTCGGCAAAACAGCCATTTTCCCGAAGGTTGACCTTTGCGCCGCTAAAGGTGCAACATCATGACCATGGAAAAGGCAGAGGGCGCATTTCTGACGATCAGTGAGCTGGCGAGCGAACTCGATTTGCCGCAGCATATATTGCGCTATTGGGAAACGCGCTTCACCCAGCTCCGTCCGCTCCAGCGATCGGGCAACCGGCGCTATTACCGCCCGGCCGACGTGGCGCTGGTGCGGCGCATCAACCATCTGCTGAATGTCGAGGGCTTCACCGTCCGTGGCGCGCAAAAGGCGCTGGCCGATGGAGGTGGCGAGCCGCCGGTCGCGCCCGCGCCCAAAAATGGCGAAACGGCCCCCCACGCCGATCTGCTGCCGCGCCTGGAAGCCATCCGCGCCCTATTGGTCAGGGCGATCGGGGAATAGGGACGGCACGTTCCGATCTGGATATATGCTGCACGCCATCATGCGCCTTTCCGGTCACGTTCGAACAGCTGTCATCCCGTCGCCGCCGCCCACCGTCAGGGGATCGGCGTAACCGTCAGGTTCAGCGCGATCCCGGCCCCAGCGCCGGGTCCAGGTCGCGCGGGCGCGTGAAGCTGGCCAAGGTCGCGATATTGGGCTTCGCCTCGCTCCAATGTTCGATGGGCAGGTCCATCACCGCGATCGAGGCGGTCGGGAACTTCACCTCCACATCCTCGCGCAGCGGGCTCGCGCCATCGTCGGGCACGAGGTCGAGGACCAGTTCCTCCAGACCCGGATTATGCCCGGACATCAGCACGCTGCCGGCGCTGTCGGGCAGGTCGCGGATCACGTCGAACAGGGTGGGCGTGGAGGCGAGATAGATGCGCCGGTCCCAATGCGGGTCGATCACCTCGCCATAGCCGGTGAAGAAGACGTTCAGCGTCTCCACCACCCGCACGGCCGGGGAGGCGACCACCATGTCGAAATGCAGGTCGCGCGCCTTGGCGAATTCCCCCATCACCAGCGCCGCCTTTTCCCCCCGGCGGTTGAGCGGTCGGTCGAAGTCCCGCGCAACCGGATCGTCCCAATCGGACTTGGCATGACGGAACAGGATCAACCGCTTCATTTTTTCTCCAGGTCCCAGAGTGATTTCGAAGCAGGTGAAACGCCTGCTGACTCGGAAATCACGAAAACACAGTCACCAGGTGCCGGACTCGAGTCCCTGAAGCCCTAGCGTTGCATTACCGTTAAGGCCAGCGCGGGATTGCCCGCTGACCGAGATGATGGCCTCGTCCAGCGTCAGGCGGCGGATCGGCGTGCCGGCGGGGAAAGCGCTCAACAACCGGCTGGGCATGGCGGCGGACAGGATGACGAAGCTGCCCCGGTCCTCCGCCCGCCGGATCAGCCGGCCAAAGGCCTGCGCCATCCGCGCCCGGATCAGCCGGTCGTCATAGGCGCTTCCGCCGCCCGCCAGCTTGCGCGCCGCGTGCAGCACGGTGGGCTTGGACCAGGGCACCCCCTCCATCACCACCAGCCGCAGCGAATGGCCGGGCACGTCCACCCCGTCGCGCAAGGCATCGGTGCCCAGCAGCGAGGCGCGGGGATCGTCGCGGAAAATATCGATCAGCGTGCCCGTGTCCATCGGATCGACATGCTGCGCGTAGAGCGGCAGCCCCGCCCGCGCCAGCCGGTCGGCGATCCGCGCATGCACCGCCCGCAGCCGCCGGATCGCGGTGAACAGCCCCAGCGTCCCACCGCCCGCCGCCTCGATCAGCCGGGCATAGGCGCCCGACAGCGCCGCAATGTCGCCGCGCTTGATGTCGGTGACGATCAGCACTTCCGACCGTTCCGGATAGTCGAACGGGCTGCTCGCCTCGAACTGCTCCGCCCCGCGCGGCAGATGGGTCGCCCCGCTCCGGCTCGCCGCATTGTCCCAGTCGCCGCCGCCCTTCAGCGTGGCGGATGTGATCAGCACGCCCTGCGCCGGTTTCAGCACCGCCTGCGCCAGCGGCCGCGTCGGGTCCAGCCAGTGGCGGTGGATGCCGATGTCGAACTCCCGCCCCTCGATCCGCTCGACCGCCAGCCAGTCCACGAAATCCGCGTCCGCCGGCCCGCCGATCCGCGCCAGCAGAGCCAGCCAGGCCGTCACCAGATCGCGCCGCCAGCCAAGCGAGGCAATCGCCCCCTCGACCCGCGCCCGCGCCGCGCCGTCCAGCCAGTCGGGCGCTTCCTCGATCACGGCTTCCATCCGCTTGCCAAGATGGGTCAGCGGCCGCAGCAGCGCGTCCAGCGCCCGCGCCGCCTCCTGCGCCGCCTCGACCAGCGCGCCGTCAGGTTCCGCCAGCTCGGTCTCCAGCCCATAGCCTGCATCCGCCTCGCCACCATCGGCGGCCCGCGCATAGACCGTGCCCCGCACCGCCGCGAGCAGCTCCTCGACCGGCCCGAACGGCTCGCCCGCGACGATCCGCTTCAGCCATTCGTCGGCCGGCAGCGCCCTCGCCGCCTCCGCCGCCGCCCGGATCGCCTCGCCGCCCTGCTCGTCATAGCTGGCAAGGTCCGACAGCCGCGCCGCCAGACCCCGGCGACGCCCCCGCGAATTGCCCTCCGGCCCCATCACCCAGCGGCGCAGCTCGATGGCTTCCTGCCCCGACAGGGCGACGGAAAAGGTCGAATCCGCCGCATCGAACAGATGATGGCCCTCGTCGAACACGATGCGTTGCGGCGCCTGCCCCGTTTCCCGCCCCCGCGCCGCGTTGATCATCACCAGCGCATGATTGGCGATCACGATGTCCGCATCGGCCGAAGCCCGCGCCGATCGCTCGATGAAGCACTTCCGGTAATGCGGACAGCCCGCATAGATGCACTCGCCCCGCCGGTCAGTCAGCGCGGTGGAGCCGTTGCGCCGGAACAAGGTCGGCAGCCATCCCGGCAGGTCGCCGCCGATCATGTCGCCATCCTTGGTGAAGGCCGCCCAGCGCGCCACCAGTTGCGCCAGGATCGCCGCCCGGCCCGCGAATCCGCCTTGCAGCGCGTCCTCCAGATTGAGCAGGCAGAGATAATTTTCCCGCCCCTTGCGCACCACCACGCGCTTCGCCGCCACGGCGGGATCGGGGAACAGGCGCAAACTCTCCCGGTCCAACTGCCGCTGCAACGCCTTGGTAAAGGTGGAAATCCACACCGTCCCCTGCGCCTCCCCGGCCCAGAGGGATGCGGGGGCGAGATAGCCCAGGGTCTTGCCGATCCCGGTCCCGGCCTCCGCCAGCAGCATATTGGGCTGGTCGCGATGCGCCTTGGGCCGAAACACCTCCGCCGCCGCCGCCGCATAGGCGCGCTGTCCCGGTCGCGCTTCGGCTCCCGCGCCGGTCAACTGCTCCAGCCGCGCCACCACCGCATCGGGTTGCAGAGATACCGAACGGGGAGCAGGGCGGGGTGGGCTCTCCTCCCATTCCGGCAATTTGGAGAAGAGCCAACGCTCCGCCTCCTTCGGCTGGGCGATGCGCCCGGCCACCAGCGGCGCCCATGGCCAGCGCAACCGGTGCAGCGACTGCGCCGCCGTCCAGCCGCCCTCGCGCTCGGTCCATGCGGGGGATTCCAGCGTCGCCAGCAGGGCGCCGGTCGCCGCCTGCAACAATTCGGGAATGTCCGCCTCGCTCGCCGGACGAGGCAGGTCCAGCGCTTCGGCCAGCCCCTTGGGCGTCGGCACCAGAAAGCGCGCGGGATGGATGAAGGCCCACAATTCCAGCAGGTCCAGGCCATTCAAATCGGGATAGCCCAGCCGCTGCCCGGTCAGCGGCGCGTTCAGCAGCAGCGTCGGCGTTTCCGCCGTCCGCGCGATGGCGGTGCCCTTGGCAACCGCTGCGGTCCGATCCCCTTCCCGAAGCCATATACCGCCATGGCTGGCGTGAAGGGCGGGCAGGGCAGCGGGGTCGATCACCTCTCCCGCTTAGGCGAACGGGAACAAAAGGGAAACCTGAAAAAGCGCCCGATTCAGCCGAACCGACGCCCGAAACCGCCCGCAGGACGCCCGCCGGGCATGCGCGGCTGAAAGGCCGTCGGCGTCAGCCGCGCGGCCCGTGCGATCTCCAGCCGGTCGAACAGCGGTCCGTCGGTCAGTTCATAGGGGAAGCGGATGCCCATGCGGTCCTCTTCGGACCATTGCACCGTGCCGAACACGACATGGCCCTCATAGTCGATCTGGCACTGGCTGCGCACCGGCAGGCCGCAGCCCGCAATCTGCGCGCCGCCCTCGCTCAGGTCGACGATCATTCCTTCCACGCTGTCGAGCACCGTCGTCACGACGACGGGTATATCGACCGTTATTCTGTGACGGCTGCGCGGCTGCATAGTCCCTCCTGAGCCCCCTAAGCTCCCGATAAATATGCCTGAACAGGGTTAATCAAAGTTAAAGATCTGGCGGGAAAAGCCGCCATTCGTCTCCATTTCGGCACCTGGAATCGCCGCGTCGGGTCCAAAATGAAGCTTGATCTATATTAATGAAGCCTTTGCCGTTCCTTCCGCCGCATGATGTTTTCCGAGTCGTCAGATGTTTTCAACGGCCGCGAAAATGCTTAGGGGGGCATGCATCATGACCGTGTCCGAACTCATCCGCACCGCCGCGCAGGCGTCCAAGGCCTGGCCCTATGAGGAAGCGCGCAAGCTCCTGAAGCGCTATCAGAACGGCGCGCCCGAAAAGGGCTATGTGCTGTTCGAGACGGGCTATGGCCCCTCCGGCCTGCCGCATATCGGCACGTTCAACGAAGTGCTGCGCACCACCATGGTCCGCAACGCCTATCATGCGCTGTCGGACATCCCCACGCGCCTGATCGCGTTCAGCGACGACATGGACGGGCTGCGCAAGGTGCCGGACAATGTGCCCAACCAGGCGATGCTGGCGCAGCATCTGGGCAAGCCGCTGACGCAGGTGCCCGATCCCTTCGGGAAGTTCGAAAGCTTCGCCCATCACAACAACGCCATGCTTCGGGAATTTCTCGACCGCTTCGGCTTCGATTACGAGTTCGTCTCCGCTACGGAGCGCTACAGGTCCGGCGCCTTTGACGACGCGCTGAAGAATGTCCTGCGCCGCTATCGGGACATCATGGACATCATGCTGCCGACGCTGCGCAAGGAACGGCAGGCGACCTATTCGCCGGTCCTGCCGATCTCGCCCAAAAGCGGCATCGTGCTTCAGGTCCCGGTCGAGGTGATCGACGCCGATGCCGGCCTCGTCCGCTTCGAGGATGAGGGCGAGCTGATCGAACGGTCGATCCTGTCCGGCGGCGCGAAGCTGCAATGGAAGGTCGACTGGGCGATGCGCTGGGTCGCGCTGGGCGTCGATTATGAGATGGCGGGCAAGGACCTGATCGATTCCGTCACCCAATCCTCGAAGATCTGCCGCGCGCTCGGCGCCCGCCCGCCCGAGGGCTTCAATTACGAAATGTTCCTCGACGAAAAGGGCGAAAAGATCTCCAAGTCCAAGGGCAACGGCCTCAGCCTGGAACAATGGCTGACCTATGGCCCGCAGGAGAGCCTCGCCTTCTACGCCTATCGCGAGCCGAAGAAGGCGAAGCAGCTCCACATGGGCGTGATCCCCCGCGCCGTGGACGAATATTGGCAGTTCCGCGGCAATTATCCGAACCAGCCGGTCGAACAGCAACTCGGCAATCCGGTGCACCACATCCATGACGGCAAGCTGCCGCAGGGCCGCCTGCCGGTGACATTCGGCCTGCTGCTCAATCTGGTCGGCGTGATGGGCGACGCCAGCCGCGAACAGGTCTGGGGCTATCTCCAGAACTATGTCGCCGACGCCAATGCGGAAAGCTATCCGGAACTGGACGCGCTGATCGGCCATGCCCTCGCCTATCACCGCGATTTCGTCGCCCCGACGCTCCATCGCCGCGCGCCGACCGAAGGCGAAGCCGCCGCCCTGCGCAGGTTGGACGCCGAACTCGCCGCCCTGCCCGCAGGCGCCTCGGCGGAGGACATCCAGAATATCGTCTATGCCATCGGCAAGGATGAAGCCTATGGCTTTGCCGAACTGCGCGACTGGTTCAAGGCGCTCTACCAGACCCTGCTGGGGGCCGACCAGGGGCCCCGGATGGGCAGCTTCATCGCGCTCTACGGCATCGAAAACAGCCGCCGCCTGATCGCGGAGGCCCTGGCCGCCTGAGCGGCGCACGGCGGAACATAACGGGGCGCGGGGCGTTTCGGCATATGGTCCACCCCCTTTCGGACTGATGGTGCGCCCAGCGCGCGCCATCGGCCGCGCCCGCCCGGAAACGAGCGGCGCGGCCAAGGGGGGTAAACGGACCGGAAGCGCCATAGCGCAAAAGGAAACGGCCCCTCGGATCTTCCGGGGGCCGTTTCGTTTTTCACGCCTGGCGGCTCTTACCAGAAGAAGCCGCGATGCACTTCCATCACCCGGCCGGTCCGCACATTGACCAGCAGCACGTCGTTATAATGCCTCACCCACCGCAGGTTCGCGCCGGCGCGGGGCAGGCGATAGCGATAGGGGTCGGAAATATAGTAGCGCGAATTATAATAGTTGGGCTGAAGCCGCGCGCCGACTTCCCAGCGATTGTAGCGGAAGGGGGCCCGCCAGTTGCCGCCGCGATAGACGTCGCGGTGCGACCTGCGGTAATCGCGCCAGTCCTCGCGCAATTCCTGCCGGGCTTCGCGCACGTCCCGGCGCTCCTCGCGGACGTCGCGCCGGTTGCCGTAGCGCTGCGCATCGCGCAGGTCGCGCTGTTCGTGGCGCAGTTCGCGGGCGCTGTCGCGCACCTCCGCACGGGACTGGGCCATGGCGGCCCCCGGCATGACGGTAGCGGCCATCAGGCCCAAGATGATCAATTTACGCATAGGTCTTCTCCCATTGCCTGGCGGCTGAAGTGCGGTGGGGGAGGGGAGAACTTTCCCCGGCCCGACCGGTTCCGCCGACCACGAAGACGGATATGCGCCCCGCCACCTGAACATGCCGGGAATGAAACGGTCAGGAATCAGTCATTTATGTCGCACTTTGTATCAGGGGCCGCCGGGGCCGGCGGTCCGGGGATCAGGGCGTCCAGGGCCGCTCGCGAAACCATTTGGTGACGACATATTTGGTGCCCCGCTCCACCGGGCGCGCGGCGTGCAGGCTGGATCGGTTGGGCGATCCGTCCCGCTCCATATTGTTCCACATCAGCAGCATGCCCTCGACGGGCGGGACCATGAACCCGCAATGCGGGAAATGCGTCTCTCCGCCCGCTTCCACCGGGGAGAGGTAGATCATCGCCGTCCAGCTCCGCTGTCCCCCGGTCTTCAGCATGGCCGGCCAGTAACTGGCCGTCACCGGAAAATAGTCGCAATGCGCCTTATATTCCTGGCCCGGCTGGTATCGCTGCCCCTGCAGCGTCTCGCCATGCTCCGCCGCCAGGCCCATCAGCGCGCAGATGCGGTCGCTGATCCCCCCGACCAGCGGGCTCCAGGGGCTGAGGTTGCAGCTCGCGCTGGTGCGGTAATCGGCATTGGCGCTGCCGGAAAACAGGGTGGAGGGCTGCGCCCCCGCATCGATCAGCTCCCGCAGGCCCGCACATTCCTCAGCGCTCAGAAATTCCTGCCGGCCATAGATTTCAAGCTGCGGCGTATCGATCCGGCTGACCATCGGATTGCGCTCCAGCCGCGCCCGCACCGACTCCCCGATCCGCGCCCGCGCCGCGGAGGCGACTCCGCCATCGTCAACAATCTCGCTCATGCCGCTCTCCTGCCACCGGCCCGCGCCCCTGCGCAAATGAAAAGGACCTGGAACGTCGCCGTCCCAGGTCCAGTATGTCCTGAAGGCCAGTTCAGGAGCGCATGTCTTCCGGCATCACCAGAAGAAATCGTGGATCACGTCGACCACATAGCCGTCGCGTATGTCGACCAGCAGCGCGTCGTCATAATAGCGAATCCAGCGCAGCGAGCCGTAGGCCGGCGGCAGGCGGTAGGAATAGGGATCGTCGATCCAGTAGCTGTTCGAATAGAGCAGGCTGTTCAGGAAGATCCCGATGGAAAAGCGCGAATAGCCGTAGTTCCAGCCGCGCGGCGCATAATAGCGGCCGATCCGGTAGCGGTCGCCATAGCGGGAACGATAGCTGTACCAGTCATAGCGCCGGTCGTTGCGCCAGCCATTGTCCCAGCGCCTCTGTCCTTGCCACCGGGTGCGGTCGTCGAAGCGCCGTCCGTTGTTCCAGCCCGGATTGCCGCCATTCCAACGCCGGTCGTCATCGTTCCAGCGGCGGTCGTTGCGGTCGTCGCGCCGATCCCAGCCGCCCCGATCCCGGTCGTTCCGGTTCCGGTCGTTCCGGTTCCAGTCCCGGCCGTCATTGTCGCGCCGATTGTCCTGCCAGTTCTGCCGATCGCGGTCGTTTCCGCCCCAGTTGCCGCCACCCCTGTCGCCACCTCTGTCGCCACCACGGGGTGTGGTCTCGAAGCGCTGCTGGTCGCGGTTCCAGCGGGTGACCGTCGCGGGGCCGCGCTGGTCGGGCCGCGCCTCATTGCCGCGCCATTGCGGCTGGGCGACCTGCGCCGGCCGTTCCGGCCGCTGCTGCCGCATCTCGCCGCCCTGCCACTGGCGCTGCGCCTGTCCGTTGCCCTGGCCGCCACGGCCGCCTTCGGGCCGGCCCGCCCGTTCGCCGCCACGGCCGCGCCAGCCGCCATCGTCGCCCCGCTGGGCATAGGCCGGGGCGATCCCGCCCAGTACCGTCGCGGTCATCAAGCCCGCCAGCATCATTTTCCTCAACATGCCGTTCGCCTTTGTTTCACGGGGCCATTCGCCCCTCATATGTCGCTTTTAGGACTTGTGCGATGTCACGATGCTGAACTTGTCTGTCAGCGATTTGAAAGAATCCCCGGCGGCGCCCCCAAGGCTGCTTTGCGCCGAAATCCCCGGAAATGTGACCGAAGGAAGGCAAAAGCTGATCCAGATCAGTGCGCCCCCCTGCAAAGCCCCTTAGGAATGCCGGGTGACGATAACGCCCACTGCCGGCAGCGCCCGACAGGCCCTGCGCCAAGCGACGATGGAAAGCCATCAGCGTGTCGACGACCTGTTCTCGCATTTTTCGCTGGACGATCGCCCCGGCTACGCCGCCTTCCTGAAGGCCCATGCCCGGGCGCTCGCCCCGCTGGAGCGGATGACTCGCCCCGATGCGCCGCGCCTGCCGCTGCTGACCCGGGACCTTGCGGCCCTGGGCGAACCGCAGCCCGCGCCGCTCGCCGCGCCGGCGCCCCCGTCCGATGCCTATCGCTGGGGCCTGCGCTACACGCTGGAAGGATCGCGCCTGGGCGGCGCCATGCTCGCCCGCCGCGTCGGCCCCGGCCTGCCGCGCGCCTATCTGTCCGCCGTGCATGAAAAGGGCGGCTGGGCGGATTTCCAGCGACGACTGGATGAAGCCGCGGCCGATGGGGGCCAGCCATGGATCGGCGACGCGATCCGCGGCGCGGAGGCCGCCTTCGATCTGTTCGCCGCCGCCGCCAGGGGCGAAGTGGCGCCCGTCCATGGCTGACGGCAATATCCCGGCCCAGGATTTCGCCGTCGACCTCAGCAATTGCGACCGGGAGCCGATCCATGTGCTGGGCACGGTCCAGCCCTTCGGTTTCCTGATCGCGCTGACCGCCGACTGGCTGGTGTCGCGCGTGTCGGCCAACAGCGCCGATCATATCGGCCTTTCGCCCGAACAGATGCTGGGCCGGCCGATCGGCGGCATCTTCAGCGGGGAGGCGGTCCATTCCCTGCGCAACCGCATCACCCTGCTGCGCGGCCCCGACGCGGTGGAGCGCATCTTCTCCCTCACCCTGATCGAGGGGATCGCGCCGTTCGACGTCGCCGTCCACTTCTCCGGATCGCTGGTCGTGATCGAGGCCGAACCGGCGTCCCATGACGAGATGGAGGCCAGCAGCATGGTCCGCTCCATGGTGTCGCGGCTCGGCCAGACGCAGGGCATGGCCGCCTTCCTGCGGGACGGCGCGCGGCAGGTGCGGGCGCTGACGGGCTTCGACCGGGTGATGGTCTATCGCTTTGCGGAGGGCGGCGACGGCGAAGTCGTGGCCGAAGCGCTGCGCCCCGGCATCGACAGCTTCTTCGGCCTGCATTATCCCGCGTCCGACATTCCGGCGCAGGCGCGGGCGCTCTACCTGCGCAACATCTTCCGCGTGATCGCGGACGTGCAGGCGCAGCCGGTTCCCATCGTGCCGCAGCTCGACCCCTCTGGCGCCGCGCTCGACATGTCGCTCTGCCTGACGCGGGCGGTGTCGCCCATCCATATCGAATATCTCGGCAATATGGGGGTGGGGGCCTCGCTCTCCATCTCGATCGTCGTCGAAGGGCGGCTCTGGGGCCTGTTCGCCTGCCACCATTATGGCCCCCGCCTGCCCAGCTTCGCGCAGCGCAGCGCCGCCGAACTGTTCGGCCAGATCTTCTCGATGATGCTCGAAAACCGGGAGCGCAGCGAAACCTCCGCCTATGAGGGCAAGGCGCGGCAGGTGGCCGACCGGCTGATGTCGGCGGTGGCGCAGGACCATGACCTGCTGTCCAACGCCCGCTGGCTGGGCGAGGTGATCTTCGACACCATCCCGGCCGACGGCGTCGGCGTCTATATCGACGGCCAGATGACCTTTTCCGGCCTTGCCCCGGACGAGCGCAGCTTCGCCGCCATCGTCGCCATGCTGAACCGGGCCGCCGCCGGCCAGGTCTTCACCACCGATCATCTGGCGCGCCTGCTGCCCGAATCGTCCGCCCATGCCGACCGGGCGGCGGGGCTGCTCGCCATCCCGCTCTCGCGCCGCCCGCGCGACTATGTGGTGCTGTTCCGGGCGGAACAGCTCCGCTCGGTGCGCTGGGCGGGAAGCCCGGAAAAGCATATCGAATATGGCCCCAACGGCCCCCGCCTGACCCCGCGCAAGAGCTTCGAACAATGGTCGGAACTGGTGCGCGGCACCGCCGTGCCCTTCACCGCCGCCGAACTGCGCGTGGCGGAGGCGCTGCGCACCGCCCTGCTGGAAGTCATATTGCGCCTGTCCGATTCCGCCCATGATGAACGGCAGAAGGCGCATGAGAAGCAGGAATTGCTGATCGCGGAACTCAATCATCGCGTCCGCAACATCCTCTCGCTGATCCGGGGGCTGCTGTCCCAGACCCGCGACAGCGCCGAATCGGTCGACCAGTTCATCGACACGCTGGAAAGCCGCGTCCACGCCCTGGCCCGCGCCCATGACCAGATCACCGCCGACCGCTGGGCGCCCGCCCGGCTCTACGACCTGATAGAGGTGGAATCGGCCGCCTATCTGGCCGAACGGCGCGACCGGGTGAAGCTGACCGGTCCCAATGTGCTGCTCACCCCGGCCGCCTTCACGGTGCTGGCGCTGGTGATCCATGAGATGCTGACCAACGCCGCCAAATATGGCGCTCTGTCCGACAATGGCAGCGTGGCCATCGGCTGGAGGGTCGACGCCGACGGCAGCCTGCTGCTCGACTGGCGGGAAAGCGGCGGGCCGGCCGTGGTCGCGCCCACCCGCCGGGGCTTCGGATCGACCGTGATCGAACGGTCCATCCCCTATGATCTCGATGGCCGGGCGGAGGTGCATTACCGCCTTTCCGGTCTGGAGGCGCGATTCTGCATCCCCTCCGCCCATGTCGCCTCCGTCCTGCCCGACGTCGTCGGCATCGAACGCGCCAGCCCCGCCCCGGCGCCCACGCCGACGCTGCTCAAGGGGCGCAACGTCCTGCTGGTCGAAGACAATATGATCATCGCCATGGATGGCGAGGACGCGCTGCGCGACCTCGGCGCCGAAGTGATCACCGCCGCCAGCGTCAGCCGCGCGCGGGATGCGATCGCGAACCATGACGTCGATCTGGCGGTCCTGGACTTCAACCTCGGCAATGAAACCAGCCTTCCCGTGGCGGAACTGCTGGCGGAAAAGGGCGTCTCCTTCCTCTTCGCCACCGGCTATGGCGACGGGCTGGACCTGCCCGAACGCTTCGGCGACGTGACCCTGCTCAAAAAGCCCTATTCCGGCGCCACCCTGGCCCAGGCCATCGCCCCCGTGCTCGAAGAAAACGGAGCTTGAGGGCCGCCCGCCGCCGCCTTTCACGCCCCACCCGAAACAATCCGTTTCCAGCGCCCCGCTTGCGCCGCGCCCAAATCCATCCGATCTCATGGGCATGAGACAACCGACTCTCTTCATCCCCCATGGCGGCGGCCCCTGCTTCTTCATGGACCCCAGCGACCCCGATCGCCCGCATTGCGACCCGATGTGGCGGCCGATGCAGGACTATCTGGCGGGCATCGTCGCGACCCTGCCCGAACGCCCCCGTGCGATCCTGCTGGTCTCCGGCCATTGGGAGGAAAGCCGGTTCACCGTCCATGACGGCGAAAGGCCCGGCCTGCTGTTCGACTATTACGGCTTTCCACCGCACACATATGCGCTCCGCTGGGACGCGCCCGGCGCGCCCGCGCTCGCCCGCCGCGCCGCCGGCCTGCTGGAACAGGCGGGCTTCCCCACCGGCAGGGAGGATGCGCGCGGCTGGGACCATGGCGTCTTCATCCCGATGAAGGTCGCCCTGCCGCAGGCCGACATCCCCGTCGCCCAGCTCTCGCTTCGCGGCGATCTCGATCCCGACGCGCATCTCGCCGCCGGCCGGGCGCTCGCGCCGCTGCGCGACGAGGGCGTCCTCATCATCGGATCGGGAATGAGCTTCCACAATCTGCGCGTGCGCGGCGCGCAGGCGATCCAGCCTTCGATGCTCTGGGACGAAGCCCTGACCGCCGCCGTCACCGACCCCGATCCGGCCAGCCGGGCGCAGCGCGTCGCCGCCTGGGCCGACCTGCCCCATGCCCGCTTCGCCCATCCGCGCGAGGAACATCTCCTGCCGCTGATGGTCGCCCTGGGCGCGGGCGGGGAGGATGCGGCCGTGCGCGACCACGCCAGCAATGTGCTGGGCTGGGCCGTGTCGGGCTACCGCTTCGGCTGAACGGCAGGAACGCGGATGGCCTCAGGGCTTCCGCAGCGCCGGAACCGCCTTCGCCGCTTCGTCCGGCGTGATGCCGGAGGGCGGCACGGCGTCCACCACTTCCTCGCCCCGCATCACCCGTCCCGCCCGCTGGATCGCACCTCGCAACCGGGGGTAGATGCCGCACCGGCAGATATTGGTGATCGCCGCGTCGATCTCCTCGTCGCCCGGATCGCTGGTCCGCCGCAGCAGCACCGACGCCGCCATGATGACGCCGGGGATGCAGTAACCGCATTGCGAGACATTGTCCGCCGCGAACACCTGTTGCAGCGGATGGCCGCGGTCGGGCGACAATCCCTCTATGGTGGTGACGAACTTGCCCTCCGTGGCGGCGATCGTCACCTGGCAGGAGCGTACGGCTTCCCCGTCTATGTCGACCGTGCAGGCGCCGCAATCGCCCGTGCCGCAGCCATATTTCGTCCCGGTCAGGTTCGATGCGTCGCGCAGCGCCCACAGCAGCGGCGTCGCCGGGTCCATGCGATATTGGACGGGCCGGTCATTGACCGTGAACTTCGTCATCCCGCGCCCTCTTCCTCGACCTTGTGATAGAGCACCTCGTTGCGGATGTGGATGGTGCGCGAGGCGAGCCGGATTTCCTGGATGAACGTGCCGAAGGCCGCCGCCTGCAACACCATGGCCAGGATGAAGAGGATCGCGATCGGCGTGCCCAGATGCACCCCGAACAGATTGGCCGCGAACAGCAGGATGACCACCAGGCAGACGGCGCAGGCCGACGCCACCGACAGGAAGATCGCGCCGTTGACCACGCTCATCCGCCGGTCCAGCACGCGGATTTCGCTGACCATCCGGTCATGTTCCTTGCCGCGCGACGCGAGGATCTTCTCCTCCACCTTCCGCGCCCGGTCGATGATCCGCGCCAGCCGCCCGACGCAGACGTTCAGGAACGCCCCGATGCCCGCAAGCAGGAAGACGGGAGCCAAAGCGAGCTGAATAGTCTGTGCGACCTGGGAAACCTGGGGGAGTGCGATCATCGTTTCACAGCAGCGCAGCGCGAAGGAAATGGCAAGGGTTGAAATGATGGCATGGGGCTCACGCCATCATGACTTGAAGGAAACGCGCTCCTGCGAAGGCAGGAGCCCAGTTCCGCCGTCCGGGCATCACTCAACCCTCCGAACCGGGCTGCATGCGAGCCGCCTGTCCCGCTTCAGCGCCTCCGCAGGAGCATAATCCTATATTCCTCAGGCCTATATTCCTCAGGCAGCGCCCTTGGCCGGCGTGTTGACGCCCATGGACTTCAGATAGTGCCGGATATTGCGCGCGGCCTGCCGCAGCCGCTGCTCATTCTCCACCATGGCGATGCGGACATAGCCCTCGCCATCCTCGCCATAGCCGACCCCCGGCGCGACCGCGACCTTGGCATGGGTAAGGAGCTGCTTGGAAAATTCCAGGCTCCCCATGTCCTTGAGGGCAGGGGGCAGCGGCGCCCAGGCGAACATCGACGCCTTGGGCGCGGGAATGTCCCAGCCCGCCCGGCCAAAGGCCTCCACCATCACGTCGCGGCGCTTGTGGTAGAGTTCGCGGTTCTTCTGCACGATGTCCTGCGGCCCGTTCAATGCCGCGCAGGCCGCCGCCTGGATCGGCGTGAACGCGCCATAGTCCAGATAGGACTTCACCCGCTTCAACGCCGCGATCAGTTGCCGGTTGCCCACGGCGAAGCCGATGCGCCAGCCCGCCATGGAATAGGTCTTGCTGAGCGAGGTGAACTCGACCGCGACATCCTTGGCGCCCGGCACCTGCAGGATGGAGGGCGTCGGATTGCCGTCATAATAAAGCTCGGAATAGGCAAGGTCGCTCAGCACCCAGACCTTGTTCTCCTTCGCCCAGGCGACCAGCCGCTCGTAGAAGGCGAGGTCGACCGTCTCCGCCGTCGGATTGCTGGGATAGCCCACCACCAGGATCGACGGACGCGGCACGGTGAAGGCCATGGCCCGTTCCAGCGACTGCCAATAATGTTCGTCCGGCGTGGTCGGCACGGATCGGATGGTCGCGCCCGCGATGATGAAGCCGAACATGTGGATCGGATAGCTGGGATTGGGCGCCAGCACGACGTCGCCCGGCGCGGTGATCGCGGTGGCCAGGCTGGCGAGGCCTTCCTTCGACCCCATGGTCACGACCACCTCGGTCTCCGGGTCCAGATCGACGCCGAAGCGGCGGCCATAATAATTGGCCTGCGCCCGGCGCAGCCCCGGAATCCCCATCGACTGGGAATAGCCGTGCGCGCTCGGCTTCTGCGCGACCTCGCACAGCTTGGCGATGACATGGTCGGGCGGCGGCAGGTCGGGATTGCCCATGCCTAAGTCGATAATGTCCTCACCCGCGGCGCGTGCGGCGGCCCGCATCGCGTTCACTTCGGCGATGACATAGGGCGGCAGACGCTTCATGCGGTAGAATTCTTCGGACATTGGGGCTTTCCTGAAAGCTCGCTGTAAGGAATAGTGCGTGACGCGCATTCGGCTTGTCACGATCCGGCTATAACCCGCCAGCCCGCGACACGCCAGAGAAAGCGGCGGACCGGACCATGCCAGGCGAAGGAAGGTGGCCATGAAAGCACAGGACGTCATGGAACCCCATCTCCCCACGCTGGAGGACATGCAGCAATGGACGCAGGTGCTGGGCCGGGCGCAGCAGTTGCTGCTGGAACAGGCGGCGGGCGCGACCGGGCGCACGCTGCCCTTCGATCCCGAAGCCGTGGCGCGCATCCAGACCGGCTTCGCCGACGAAGGCCTCGCCCTGTGGCAGCGTTTCCTGGATTCCGGCGGCCTGCTGCGCGACCAGCCGGAGCCGCCGCCCTCGGGCAGCCCGGCCGCCGCGCGCGACCGCCGCTTCGCCGACCCGGCCTGGACCGAGCATCCCTTCTACGACCTGATCCGGCAGAGCTATCTGCTGCTCTCCGATTATCTGATGAAGCTGGCCGACGCGGTGGACGGCGTCGATCCGAAGCAGAAGGCAAAGCTGCGCTTCGCCACCACCGGCCTGCTCGACGCCATCGCCCCCAGCAATTTCCCGCTGACCAACCCGCTGGTCGTGCAGAAGACGATCCAGAGCGGCGGCGAGAATCTGGTCAAGGGCCTCCAGCACATGCTGGCCGATCTGGAAAAGGGCCAGCTCACCCACACGGACGGCACGGCGTTCGAGCTTGGCCGCAACATCGCCTCCACGCCGGGCAAGGTGATCAGGGAAACGCCGCTCTACCAGTTGATCCACTATGCCCCGACGACGGACAAGGTGCTGGAAACGCCGCTGATCATCTTCCCGCCATGGATCAACCGCTTCTACATTCTCGACCTGTCGCCGGAAAAAAGCTTCGTCAAATGGGCCGTGGACCAGGGGATCAGCGTCTTCCTGGTGTCGTGGAAATCGGCCGACGCCTCGATGAAGGACCTGGTCTGGGACGATTATATACTGAACGGCCAGATCGACGCGATCGACACGGTGCGCGACCTGCTGGGCGTGCCCGGCGTCCACGCCATCGGCTATTGCGTCGCGGGCACCACCCTTGCCGCCACGCTGGCGCTGCTGGCGGCGCGGGGGGAGGGGGAAAAGGTCGCCAGCGCCACCTTCTTCACCGCCCAGGTCGATTTCAGCAAGGCGGGGGACCTCAGCCTGTTCGTCGATGACGAGCAGATGAAGATGGTGGAGCAGCTTTCCTCCGGCGGCTTCCTCGACGGGCGCTACATGGCCGCGACCTTCAACCTGCTGCGCGGGCGCGACCTCATCTGGAACTATGTGGTCAACAATTACCTGCTGGGGCAGGATTATCCGCCCTTCGACCTGCTCTACTGGAATGGCGACACCACCAACCTGCCGGCGCGCTGGCACAGGGATTATCTGACCCAGCTCTATCGCGACAACCTGCTGGTCCGGCCGGGCGCGATCAGTGTCGCGGGCACGCCCATCGACCTGCGCCGGGTCAGGACCCCCGCCTATGTGCAGGCAGGACGGGAAGATCATATCGCCCCGCTGGAAAGCGTGTGGAAACTGACCGAACATTTCTCCGGCCCGATCCGTTTCCTGCTGGCGGGGTCGGGGCATATAGCGGGCGTGGTGAACCCGCCCGCCGCCGGCAAATATCAATATTGGACCTGCACCGAATCGCAGCCCACCCTGGAGGCCTTCCTTGCACAGGCGAAGGAGACGAAGGGGAGCTGGTGGCCCGACTGGATCGAGTGGATTCGCGGGCAGACCCCCGCCACGGTCCCGGTGAAGGGCGCCCGCCGCCCGGGCAGGGGCCGACTCAAGGCCATTGAGGATGCGCCCGGCCGCTATGTGAAAACCCGTTAGTTCCTTCACATGGGACAGGGGGGGCAGGGTTTGCGGCAGCCCGCCTCGTTGCAGCGACGGGCCGTATGAGGCATTTTTGTTGCACTGCACAAAACACTTGCAACCGCATTTCGATCCCTATATTGTGCACTGCAACAAATGGAGGTTGGTCCATGGCCGTTACCCCAAAGCCAGTGCGTAAGAAGCCTGCCGCCAAGAAGGCGTCGTCGTCGACCCTGTCCGCCAGTGAGGCGCTCAAGGCCGCCGAAGCTGCGATCAAGGCCCCGGCCCAGACGAAGGCGAAGCCCGCCGTCAGGAAACCGGCGCCGCCCAAGCCCGTCGCTCCAGCCCCCAGGCCGGCGCCCGTGGCGAAGGCCGATCCGGTGGCGGTGATCGCGGCGACCACGGCGGTGGACGCCGCGCCTGAGCCCGAGCTGGTGAAGGATGCGACGCCCGAACCCACCCCCGTCGCCGCGGCGCCGGCGGTGAAGACGCCGAAGTTTGAGCCGGTTGCGGAACCGAAGCCGACCGAACCGGAGCTATGGAAGAGCCTGTCGTCCAAGGCCGGGCCGCTAGAGCCCATGTTGCTGCCCGCCACAGAAGGAACGAAGATGATGAACGACGTGATCGAGACCGGAAAGAAATTCGCTGAAGAAACCAAGGCCAAGCTCGAAACGGTCTATGCCGACCTGAACGAGAAGGCGAAGGTGAGCGTCGAGAAGTCGACCAAGGCGATCGAGGAGTTCAGCGACATCGCCAAGGGCAATGTCGAAGCGCTGGTCGAATCCGGCAAGATCGCGGCCAAGGGCTTTGAGACCCTGGGCCAGGAAGCCGTGGACTACAGCCGCAAGAGCTTCGAAAAGGCGACTGCCTCGTTCAAGAGCTTCTCGACCGTGAAGACGCCGACCGAATTCTTCCAGCTCCAGAGCCAGCTGCTCTCCAGCAGCTTCGACGAATTCACCAAGGAAGCGGCCAAGAGCAGCGAAGCGCTGATCAAGCTGGCCGGCGACGTGGCCTCGCCGCTGACCGCCCGCGTGACCGTGGTGACCGACAAGGTGAAGGCGCTCGCCGCCTGATCCCCTCGGTTTTCTGAAACAGGGAAACGGCTCCGTGATCGGGGCCGTTTTCTTTTTTGCGAAGCGCGCAGATGCCCGGTCCGGGCCCTGGTATCCACCCGCATCCTTTCCCGCTTCCCCACAATATTGCGCCTTTCCTTTGCGGGTTCCCCAACGTCGTTCGTCTTGGGAAGATGTGGGGCAGTTGATCGTCCCCGCCACTTACATTCCGCCGAAGAGAGGCATGGGTTTCCATCATGGTCGATTGCACAGCTTCCGCCGCCTTGATCCACCAGGGCATCTTCCCCCATAACGCCGCCCGCACGGCACCGGCAGGGGAGCAGCGCTGATGCACGGTGACGTGATGACCTGGCTTTTGCCGCTGGTCGCGATGCTGGGGGCGGGACTGTTCGCCGGTTTCGCGGCGGGGATTTTCGGGATCGGCGGCGGCTTCGTGGTGGTGCCTGCGCTGTTCGTGGTGCTGCCGCTGCTGGGCGGCACGCATGACGCCATCGCCCATGTCGCCATCGGCACGTCGGCGGCGACGATCATCGTGACGTCGATCCGTTCCCTCCTCGCCCATGCCAAGCGCGGCGCGGTGGAGTTCGAGGTGCTCAAGACCTGGGCGCCGTGGATCATCCTGGGCGACGGCGCGGGCGTGCTGCTGGCCGGCCATGTCGACGGACGCATCCTGACCATGATCTTCGCGATCGGCGTGTTCCTGATGTCGCTCAACTTCCTGCTGCCCAAGGTCGGCGGCAAGGTGATCAGCGACACCATGCCCTCGGGCATCGCCCGCGTCGGCATCGCCGGGGGCCTGGGCACCTTCTCCGCCCTGCTCGGCATCGGCGGCGGCACCATCGCCATCATGGTGATGACGCTGTGCGGCCGCTCGATCCACCGCGCGATCGCCACCGCGTCGGGCATCGGCACGCTCATCGCCATTCCCAGCGCCATCGGCTTCGCGCTGATCGGCCTCAAGGAAGGCGGCCTGCCCTGGGGATCGCTGGGCTATGTCAACATCCCCGCGACGCTCGCCATCGCCTCCATGTCCGTGCTCACCGCGCCGCTGGGCGTCGCCGTCGCGCACGCCATGCCCGCCGCCCCGCTCAAGAAGATCTTCGGCGTCTATCTGGTGATCATCGCCTTCGTCATGTTCCGCAACGCGATCCGCATGTGACCCGCTTCCCCTTCCCGCCCATGGCCGCTGCAAGGGCCATGGGCGGGATTTTGCCATAACCTTTTGAAATTAGAGTAATTTCCGGCCGGTTTCCCTTTTCCGCCGATCGCCGCGGGGATGCGCTTCATCCATTCTGCACAACCGTTCATGCGCAAAATCCCTTTCCTCGCACGTTGACCCCCCATCGGGACGAGGAAGAGGAGAAGAGACATGAAACGCTCGACTGTCGCCAGCGCCCTTGCCATGCTCGCCATGGCGCCGCTTTCCGCAACGGCCATGCCCCATGGCGCGATGAGCTATGAGGAAAGGCTCGCCGCGATGGAGGACGACATGACCCTGCCCGCGCCGATTGCGGGCGTGCAGAATAAATATTGGTTCAACTATCGCACCGATGTTGCGGAGGCCCGCAAGGAACTGGCCCACGACCTGCGCCACGCCACCGATGCGGAGGATGAGCGCGACGCCTGGGACGAATATCGCGCGGAACTGGCCGACGCCCGCCGCGACTATGCGAAGGAAATGCGCGAGAAGGGCTATCGCACCGGGCAGGTGCGGGTCCACGGCTCCGGTCGCTGACCATGACATGGGCTGGAGGGTGGTAGAGCCGCCAGAGCATCGTGCGCAAAACCGGTTCCCACTTTTGCGCACGATGCTCTGGAAAGGATGCGGCAGAAAGCCGGAGCGCGCTGCGTCCGATTGGCGCAGCGCGCTTCAGGCGCGTCTCACGCCGCTTCATCCTCCGGCATGACGTCCACCATTACCTGCACGCTCTGGCCCGCGCCGCCGACGAACAGCCCGTCCATCGGCGCGACATCGGCATAGTCCCGCCCCATGGCGACGAACAGATGCCCGTCCCCGGCGATCACGCCGTTGGTCGGATCGAGGCCGATCCACCCCCGCGCCGGCCCGCACCACAGCATCGCCCAGGCATGCATGGCGTCCGCGCCCACCAGCCGCGCCATGCCCGGCGGCGGATCGGTGCGCAGATAGCCGCTGACATAGGCGGCGGGCAGCCCGAACCAGCGCAACGCCGCCACCATCACATGGGCAAAGTCCTGGCACACCCCATGGCGCGCCGCAAAGGCCTCCGCCACCGGCGTCGCCGCATCGGTCGCCCCGCTCACATAGGCGAATTCGCCCTTGATCCGCTGCGCCAGTTCCACCGCCGCCTCGACAATCGGCCGCCCGGGGACAAGCAAATCCGCCGCCCAATCCCCGATCTCCGCCACCAGCGGCACGCGCTGCGAGGCGTGGAGATAATGGGCCGGCCCCGCCGGTCCCATGTCCCGCGCCACCAGCGCCGCCTCCGCCACCGCGCCGACGGTGGGATCATCGTCCCGCGCTTCCGCCGCTGGCCCGCCCTGCACCCCGGCGCGAAAGCTGCTGTCGATGCTGATCCGGCGCAGCGGGCTGTCGATCTCCAGCCGGGCGACATGCACCGGCCATGCCCCCGGCCGCGATTCGATGGAGGAAGGCGCCGGATCGACCGCCAGATGATAGTCCGACGTCCACTGCCCCGGCCAGGGCGCGGGCCGCAGCCGCAGGTTCAGGCGCGCCAGTTGCACCGGCGCATCATAATGCACGATGGTCTGATGCCGGATGCGATAGATCATGACAGCAGGCTGACGCCCTCGCTCTTTTCCTTGCGACGCTGCAGGAAATAGCGCTGCCCGATGGCGTCCGACAGTTCCAGCAACCGGCTCTCCGCCTCCGCCAGATCCGCCATGCCGAGCACATCCCCCGTCAGCGGCGCCAGCCGCGCCGCCAGCATCGCCGCCAGCCGTTGGGGCTCCTCGGGCATGCCGTCGCCATGCAGCGTCGGCAGCGCCCCGACATGCTCCGCCAGCCTCTCCGCCTGATAGACGATGGAGCGCGGATTATGCGGCTCCAGCGCCACCAGATCGCGCACCGGCGCCAGGGCGGGCCCGGCCAGATAGCGGTTGCGATAGCTGATCTGGCTGTCGTTGAGGTCCAGCAGCACGGTCAGGTCGTCCGCCGAAGCCCCGTCGCCCCCGAACAGCATCGCCAGACGGCAGCCATTGATCGCCCGCTCCATCCGCCGCCCCATGTCGTGGAAGCGCCACCCCTCGGTCCGTCCCATATTCTCCGCCGCCAGCCCCGACAGCGCTGAAATCCGCTCGATCATCCGGGATGACGCCTTCAGCAGGGTCTCCGTCACCCCGCCGTCGAAATCGGGCAGGGGCAGCCGCACCAGCCGCCAATAATCCACCGCCAGCCGGTCGCGCAGCCCTTCCCCTATGCCCGCCACCGCCGCCAGCAGGGCCCGCACGCTGCCCGGCTGCGCGCCATCGCCCAACGCCTGCGCGCAGAGCGGCCCGACCGCCCCCGCAACAGCCGGGATCGCGCCCCAGGACGCAAGCTGTCCCATCAGCCGGTCCATGGCGGGCGATCCCACCGCCGGCCCCAGATCGGCTTCGATGGACCCGCCGACGATCGCCCGGATCACCCGCGCCGTCATCTCCATCCGCTCGATATAGCGCCCCAGCCAATAGAGATTGTCCGCCGCCTTGGCGGGCAGCATGCCGCCCACACGCCGGATCGCCGGAGCCGCCGCCGACAGCCCGTCCTGCGGCACCGGCTTGCCGTCCAGCACGCACATGTCCGCCGACAGGTCGCCTTCGCCCATCAGCGCGGCGCGAATGTCGCCATGCGCCGCCAGCCGCGCAAAGGCGCCCGGCATGATCCGCCATTGCCCCAGCTCGTCCCGCGCCAGGAACACCCGCAGGGTGAAGGGCAGGGCGGTCAGCCTGCCCCCGACGATCGCGGGCGTGGTCGACAGCCGCACCACTTCCTGCCCGACATAATCCATCGGCCGCCGCGCCATCGCCTCCAGCAGGGCCGCCCGCTGCGCCGCATCCATCCCCGATCCGGGCAGGAACCGCGTTCCCGTCAGCCCCGCCACGTCCCGGTCGAAGGCCGATCCCACCACCAGCTCGTCCATCGCCCCCGCCACATGCGCCCGCTCGGCCGCCTGCCCGCACCACCATGTCGCGATATTGGGCAGGATGAGGTCCGTCCCCAGCACCTCCCGCGCCAGCCCCGGCAGGAAGGCCGCCATCGCCCGGGATTCGATCACGCCCACGCCCGGCCAGTTGGCCAGCATCAGCCCGCCCTTGACGCAGGCGTCGAACAGGTCCGGCACGCCGATCCGCGATTCCGCGTCGAACGCCAGCGGATCGAGGAAGCGGCTGTCCATCCAGCGCCAGAGGCCATCGACCCGCTTCAGTCCCTGGATCGTCCGCACGAACAATTGCCCGTCCGACACGATCAGGTCGTCACCCTCGACCAGCAACAGGCCCAGATAGCGCGCCAGATGCGCCTGCTCGGCATAGCTCTGGTTGAACCGCCCCGGCGACAGCAGCCCGATGCGTGGATCGCTCCGCTCGCAATCCGCCGCTAGCCCGCGCCGCAAATCGCTCAGGAACGGCGCCAGCCGCCGCACATTGAGCGCGCCCAGCAGGTCCCCGGTCGCCCGCGACAGGGCCAGCCGGTTCTCCAGCGCATAACCCACGCCCACCGGCGTCCGCACCCGGTCCGCCAGCACGCGCCAATCGCCCTGCGGCCCCCGTGCCAGATCGGCGGCGTAGAAATGGACGAAATGCCCATGCGGCGGCGGCGCGCCGGTCATCACCCGCCAATGATGCGGGCTGCCGGTGATGACGCTCGCTGGCAGCTTCCCATCGCGGACCAGCGACTGGGTGGAATAGATGTCGCTGATCACCCGCTCCAGCAACTGCGCCCGCTGGATCAGCCCCTGCTCGATATGCGTCCATTCCCGCGCCCCGATCAGCAGCGGAATGGGGCTGAGCGGCCAGGGCCTTTCCTGCTGGTCCCCGGTCAGCCGGAACGCCAGCCCCAGGTCGACCGCCTGCCGCTCGACATTGCCCGCCAGCACCGCCGGATCGCCCTGCGCCTGCGCCGACAGCCGTTCCAGCATCGTCCGCCAGTGCCCGGCCATCTCCGCGCTCGCTCCGGCGAACAGGTCGCCCTCCGGCGCCCGCGCCAGATAGGCGTCGGCCCAACCGGCCGCTTCCACGACAGGGGCGCTCGCCACGGTCATGGATGCCGGAAACGCAGGTCCAGCGTCATCGGAAATTCGCCCGGGGCCTCGGCGGGCGGCATGTCGACCGGCCCCGGCGTATGGCCATGGTCCTGAAACCGCGCCTTGCGCCGCGCCTCCGCCTCATAGGCGTTGATCGGCAGCGTGTCGTAATTGCGCCCGCCCGGATGCGCGACATGATAGACGCAGCCGCCCAGCGACCGCCCGCTCCAGCTATCCAGCACGTCGAAGGTCAACGGCGCGTTGACCGGCAGGGCAGGGTGCAGGCAGGCGGCCGGCGCCCAGGCCTTGTACCGCACGCCGCCCACCGCCTCGCCCGGCACGGCGGTCGGCGTCATCGGCACCCGCCGCCCGTTGCAGGCGACGACATGCCGCCCCGCGACCAGCCCCGTCGCCCGCACCTGCAACCGCTCCGTCGAACTGTCGACATAGCGCACCGTGCCCCCAATCGCCCCGGTCTCGCCCAGCACGTTCCACGGCTCCAGCGCATGGGCAATCTCCAGCCCCACGCCGCCCGCATCCACCGCGCCATGCACCGGAAAACGGAACTGCCGCTGCGCCTCGAACCAGTTGGGATCGAACGCGTAACCCGCACCGCGCAGGTCGCCCAGCACCTCCAGAAAATCCGCCCAGACGAAATGCGGCAGCATGAAACGGTCGTGGAGCGCCGTCCCCCAGCGCACCAGACTGCCCTGCTGCGGCTGCCGCCAGAACCACGCCGTCAGCGCCCGCAACAGCAATTGCTGGGCAAGGCTCATCCTCGGCTCCGGCGGCATTTCGAAGCCCCGAAACTCCAGCAGCCCCAGCCGCCCGGTCGGCCCGTCGGGGGAGAACATCTTGTCGATGCAGATTTCGGTGCGATGGGTGTTGCCCGTCACATCGACCAGCAGATTGCGGAACAGCCGGTCCACCAGCCATGGCGGCGGCGCATCGCCATCACCGGGAGCAGGCACCTGCGCCAGCGCGATCTCCAGCTCGTACAGCCCGTCATGCCGCGCCTCATCGATGCGCGGCGCCTGGCTGGTCGGCCCGATGCACAGCCCCGAAAACAGATAGGACAGCGAAGGATGCCGCTGCCAGTACAGCACGAAACTCTTCAGCAGATCGGGCCGCCGGATGAAGGGCGAATCGTTCAAACTCGGCCCCCCCAGCACGATATGATTGCCGCCCCCGGTCCCCACCGAACGCCCGTCCACCATGAACTTGTCGGCGGTAAGGTCGCAGGTCCGCGCCAGCGCATAGAGCCGCTCGGTGATCTCCACCGTCTCGTCCCAGCTTGACGAAGGCTGGATATTCACCTCGATCACGCCGGGATCGGGCGTGGCCTTCAGCACCTGCAAACGCGGATCGGGCGGCGGCGCATAGCCCTCTATCCGCACCGGAAGCCGCATCGCCTCCGCCGCGCCCTCGACCTGCGCGATCAGTTCCAGATAATCCTCCAGCGCCTCCACCGGCGGCAGGAAGACGGACAGGAAATGCCCCCTCGGCTCCACCGTCACGGCGGTGCGCACCGCCCCCTCGATATGGAACTGCTCGACCCGCTCCTGCGCCACGGCCCCGCCCGGCGCGTCGGGCACCCGCTGCACCGGCTGGGCGTGAACCTCGTCCACCGTCGCCCGGAAATCCGGCAAAGGCCCGCGCGGCTCGCTCGGATCGCGGGGATGGATATAGGGAAAGGCCGCCTCCGGCACATGCGGCAAAGACCCCAGGGGCAGGCGATAGCCCAGCGCCGAATCCCCCGGCACCGCGAACAGCCGCCCGCGCCGCAATTGCCAAATCTCGCTCTGCCAGCGCGGCGTCGCGGCCTGAGCCTGCCACCGCTGCACCGGCAGCACATAGCCGACCGGCTGGTCCAGCCCCCGCTCGAACGCCCGCACCATCCGCGCCCGCGCCTCCGGATCGCTGATCTTGGGATCGTCGGGAGAGGTGTTGACCGGCAGGTCCGCCTCCTTGACCGCCCACACCGCCGGGTCTTCATAAACCGGCTGGATATGATCGGCGGAAAAGCCCATCGCCCCCGCCATATGCGCGATGAAGGCCTGCGCATCCTCCGCCGTCACCGCCCGCGCGTCCTCCGGCGCGACCTCATCCGCTATCAGCGCCGCATCGCGCCAGATCGGCACCCCGTCCTGCCGCCAATAGACCGCATAGGCCCAGCGCGGCAGGCTCTCGCCCGGATACCATTTGCCCTGCCCATGATGCAGCATCCCGCCCGGCGCGAAGGCCTCCCGCAGCCCCCGGATCAGCCGGTCGGCATAACCCGCCTTGGTCGGCCCCACGGCATCGCCGTTCCACTCGCCCGCATCGCCGCCATTCTCCGCCACGAAGGTCGGCTCGCCCCCGGTCGTCAGCCGCACGTCCTGCGCGATCAGATCGGCGTCCACCTGCGCGCCCAGCGCCATCACCGCATCCCAGCGTGCATCGGTGAAGGGCTTGGTGATCCGCACCGCCTCGGCAATGCGGCTCACCCCCATGGAAAAGTGAAAGTCGACCTCCGCCGGTTCCGCCATGCCGCTGATCGGCGCGGCGGACCGATAATGCGGCGTCGCGCAGAGCGGAATATGCCCCTCTCCGGCGAACATCCCCGAAGTCGCGTCCAGCGCCACCCAACCCGCGCCCGGCACATAGGCCTCCGCCCAGGCGTGGAGATCGACCACGTCCTGCGAAACCCCCTTCGGCCCCTCCAGCGGCTCGACATCGGCCACAAGCTGGATCGAGTATCCCGATACGAAGCGCGCCGCAAAGCCCAGCCGCCGCAGCAACTGCACCAGCAGCCAGGCCGAATCCCGGCACGACCCGGTGCCGATCTCCAGCGTCTCCTCCGGCGACTGCACCCCGGCCTCCATCCGGATCACATAGCCGACCCGTTGCTGAAGCTGCCGGTTCACCTCGACCAGAAAGTCGATCGTCCGCCCCTCAAACCCCTTGTGGCTCTCCACCAGAGCCTCGAACAGCGGCCCCTGATCCTCCAGGTCGAAATAGGCGGCGAGGTCGGTCTTCAACTGCTCGTCATAGGCGAAGGGATACTCCTCCGCATAAGGCTCCACGAAGAAATCGAACGGATTGATGATGTCGAGATCGGCCAGCAGGTCGACCTCGACGGAGAAACGGTCGACCGGCTCGGGAAAGACGATCCGCGCCAGCCAGTTGCCATGCGGGTCCTGCTGCCAGTTCAGGAAATGCCCCGGCGGATCGATCTTCAACGCATAATTGGGGATTTTCGTCCGGCTGTGCGGCGCGGGCCGCAACCGGATCACCTGCGGCCCAAGCGTGATCGGGCGACTGTAGCGATAGGACGTCAGGTGGTGGAGCGCGGCCTTCAGCATGAAAGCGATGAAACGCCACCCCCTGCTGCAATGCAATATGGAATCGCTTCGGCGGCAAAGAAACTGAATTTATATATAGAAGCCCCTCCCCTTCAGGGGAGGGGTTGGG